>JAFANL010000294.1 GCA_019232735.1 Aquitalea sp.
TCGGCATGACGGCCCAACTGCCCTTTCTCATCGAGAGTGAGTTGGTAAAGCGCGGTGCCAGCTACCTGAAAACGCCGGAACCCTGGGATGCGTTTGCCGTAACCGACAAGCGGCTGATCACCGGACAGAATCCGGCTTCAAGTACCGCCGTGGCTGACTTGTTATTGCAGGAATTGGCGGCTTTATACGGCAGCGCCTCCGTCAGCGCCCAGCCTTGAATCCGCGGCGGCTGGCCGGTCGACTTGTGCCAGCCAATCCAGAACTTGTTGTGCCAGCACTGGCGGTGGCTGGCTGACATCGCAGTGGATGGCCCGTTCATCGGGGCCGGGAGGCTCCAGATCACGAAACTGGCTGTCCAGCAGGCTGGTCGGCATGAAGTGTTGCTGACGTGCCGCCATGCGTGCGGCAATCAGTGCGCGGCTTCCTGCCAGGTGGACAAACAGCAGTGTGGGGTCTCCCTGGCGCAGGAGATCGCGGTAGCGCCGTTTCAAGGCCGAGCAGGCCAGTACCAGCCTTTCTCCCCGAGCCCGCCCCTCCGCCAATTGCTGTGATAACCCTGTCAGCCACTCAGCCCGGTCGCTATCGGTCAAGGCAATTCCGGCTGACATGCGGTCGATATTGGCTGGCGGGTGGTAGCTGTCGCCCTCGATAAAACGGGCCGCCAATTGCCAGGCCAGCAACTGGCCCAGGCTGCTCTTGCCACAACCGGCCACTCCCATGACCACGATATTGGGTATTTGCATGATGGCTTCCTGCCTGATGGAGAAGGGAAGGCTGCCTGGGCAGCGGCATGGACGGGTCATCTTAGGGGCAAGCCGGCTCAACGGGCAATGGATTGCCGTCGACCCGGTGGGGCCTGCATGGGCAGGCCGACCGTGTATGGTTTGAAAATCCCGGCACTGCAGTTATAGTCCCCTCCCCAAAGTACAGGAGTGAACGCCCTGCCTAGCTGGCAGGCGAGCTGCAGGATGGCAATGCGGAAAAAAATGTATGGCTTGTTGCTGCTGTTTTTGTGCGGCTGCGACAAGGGAAGTGGTCTCAAACTCCCCCCTGAAGTGAAAACCCTGGCCCAGCTGGGTGAAACGGCGCTACGCCAACTGGATACCGCCAGCAGGCTGCCGGCGGATTCTGCCGACCCACCCGGCGATGTGGCGGCAGAGCCGCTGGTGCAAGGCGCAAAGGCGGTGGGGCATCGCGACTTCAACGCCGCCAAGCGGGTGTTACCCAGGATATTTGCCGGTCTGCAGGAGGACTTCTACTGTGGCTGCCATTACGAGGGCAAGGCGGTGGACTGGCAATCCTGTGGCTATGTGCCACGCAAGAATGCAGAGCGGGCCCGTCGTATTGAATGGGAGCATGTGGTACCCGCCTGGGTACTGGGGCATCAGCGCCAGTGCTGGCAGCAGGGCGGACGTAAAAACTGCGCGACCAAGGACGCCTGGTACCGGATGGCAGAAGGAGATCTGAACAATCTGGTGCCGGCCGTGGGGGAGGTGAATGCCGACCGCAGCAATTTGTCCTATGCCGCCTGGAGCCGGCAGCCGACCCGGATTTACGGTCAGTGTGGCACGGTGGTGGATTTTGCAGGCCGGCGGGTACAGCCACGTGAAGAAGTACGCGGCCGTGCGGCCCGCATCACGCTGTACATGCATCAGCGCTATGGCCTGAACATGAGCCGGCAGGACCGGCAACTGATGTGTGCCTGGTCAAGGCAATATCCGGTGGATCACTGGGAAACGCAGCGCAATGCGCGCATTGCCAGTCTGCAGGGCGAAGGGAATTATCTGGTCAGCCAGCCGGGAAGGCTGGCTGAATTGTGTCGCTGAGTCTGCGGTATGCTCAGGCCGTTCAGCCTTCTTCGCTGGTACTGGCTTTGCTGGTGCGGCGGCGTGTCGGTTTGGCTGCTGGCGCGGTGCTTGCCTCGGCCGTGCTGCTGGTTTCTGCAAGCACTTCCTCACTGGGCGCCGCCTCGGCTGCCGGCGGGCTGGCCGGTTCGGTGCTTTCTGCGGCAGTGCTGGCCGCTGCGTTGACACTGACCTGCAAATCGGGGGCGATTTCGGTCAGCAATTGTTCCAGCAGTTTGCTGCGCGCGGCGATGTGGTGATCGAAGCGCCAGTCTTTCAGCAGGTCCAGCGCCACTTCGAAATAACGCATATCGATCTGATACAAGGCACCCAGATCAAAAGCGCGCCCCATTTCCAGGGCGGCAGCCAAGTCTTTCAATACCTGAACCTGTTCCGGGTTCTGATTCTCTTCGATAAAGCGACGGATCTTCTTGGCAGCATTCATGGTGGCCTTCCTCGCATGGTTCTTGGCTTACTGTATTTTTCCAGTAAGGACAAGCTACCTTGCTCTTGGGCGATAAGTAAACAAAAGCACAGTGTGCCATAGCCAGAAGTGGGTAATTATTACCATTTCATGACATGACCCTGTTTTGTCATTTATTTACCGGCCATTTTATTGCACAAGCATGTTGTGCGTGCCGGGTGATCAATCGCCGGGATTCGCTGCAAATCTTACATTGAGCACACCATCCTGCACGTCCAGGCAGTGCTGTGACCAGCGCCTGTCGGGCCATAGCAGTTCAGCAGTCAGGCTGTGCGGACGATAGGCCGCCGTGTAGAGTGTACCGAAGCCACGGCTATAGGCGGTCTGAAACAAGGGTGGGCGCAACATGGTGCGTAACAAGGCTTCGGAATCTTCTGCCTTGCGGACGCCTTGGCTCAACATCCACTCCCGCTCTTCTGACAGTGTGGCACGGGCATGGGCCAGCCATTCTACGCGGTGTTGATGATTGGTCACGGCCAGGCGGCCCAGCACTTCGGCAGGGCGATCCGGGGCGACGAATACCGTGGCCCAGTGGCTGTGCTTGTCCAGCAGGGTGATGTTGTAGGTCATGTGTACTGGCAGGCGTTGCAGGATGGCGATGGCGGTTGCTGTATTGCCGGCCACTTCCAGCAGGTAGCGCATCACCAGTGGAATACCGAAACCTTCTCCCACGGCGGTACGGCCACCAAAAGATAGCGAAACAGCCAGCCCATCTTCATTGATGCCGTCCAGCGCGCCCCACAGGCAATCACTCATCGCCAGTACCTGGCGGCCCAGCCAGCGGCTGGACAGCCAGCTGCCCTCCAGCAAGGAGGGGGAGTAGTCATAATTGCGCACCAACAGTGGCCCCTCCTTGCCATAGGGGTCTGGCCACACGGCCTGAGAGCAGCCGGAAATATAGGAAGGTGGGCACCATTGCGACAGGAAGCGGGCTTCCAGATCACCACCACCGGCCAGCTCGCACAGCTGCTGGTAAAGTCCGGCCAGCTCCGGCATGTGATAGCGCAGGGCGCGTCTGCCTGCGAGGTAGGAAGGGCGGGCGCGATAGCCATCACGCAGGAACCATTGTTGATAGGCCGGCCAGCGTTGGCGGAATAATGCCTGCCAGCGTGGCCCTGGGTAATCTTCCCTGATCGCTTCAAATGTACAGCGCATTAATCTCACCAGGATGAGGGTTTCCGCCACCACGACAGGCGGTGGCCGGAACGGCGGGATTACAAGATCTTGAACGCTCCGGGGGAAGGGGATTCTTCTGCATGCACAGCCATGACCGGTTTGGCGGCATAGTATTTCTTGATGCCGGAAATCCAGTGTCGTGCGCGTTCATTGAGGCAGAAGTCGTCGGTCATGGAACGGCCACGGGTGATCAGGATGCCCAGGTCGGCGCCTTCGTAGCGGTAATCGCCCGGCCCGCTGATGCGCAGGAAAAATGCCTCGTTTTCCGATTCGATGTCCTGGCGTTTGTAGTCGAAGCGATGATAAGAGACCGAGCCATCTTCGGCCATGCGGTAGATGCCGGTGGCGGGGGCATGGGTGATGATGTCCACATTGTTGGCAGTATGTTTGATCACCAGCTGGCTCCAGCTATCGATAAAGGCCGGATTGGCCCAGCGCGTGTTGAGTTCCTCCACGTCCAGTGCGAATGCGATGCCGGAGAATTCCAGCAGGTGGAACAGGAATAGCGGTACATCCGCATAGGCGAAGGCGGCGTGGTTGGTCATCGGGCTGGCCCCGCAAATGCGTGGATTCAGTTCGCCCAGATAGACCTCGTCCGTGTCCTTGTCGATGAGGAAGTCCAGATCGAAATAACCACGATAGCCTTCCTCCATCAGCTGGTTGCCAAAGCGGTAAGCCATGTCGCGTGCTTTGGCGCGGACTGGCTCGCTGAACGCGCCGGGAAAGATTTCATTGCCGCACCAGCCACCACGATAAGGCGTCAGTTCGGCCTCGCCGACGACCTCGGTCAACAGCGGCCCTACCAGTGTTCCGCTGCGGGTGGCACAGGCCTCCAGCGTGGCGCCTCGGCAGTTGATGCGTTTCATGACTTTTACTTCCGGGTCCTGGGTGATTTCGTCGGCATGGCGGGCAAAATCGGCCTCGCTGCCGATGAAAAACGTGGTGTGCCCGGAGTCGCCAAAGGCGGTCTGTACCACCAGCTGTTCACCCAGACCATGGGCGTCGGCAATGTCACGCAGGTGAGCAAAGCTGTCCACCCGGCACAGGGCATTGGGTACAGAAGGGACGCCTGCCTTGTTACCGATGCGCACGGTTTCCATCTTGTTGTCGCAGCGTTCGCGCAAGGCGCTGCTGGGGAACCAGACTTCGATACCCAGCTCCTGGCACAGCCGTTCGGTTTCGGCATCAAACATCAGGAACACCGCCACCGGACGGCCGCCGGCACCTTCGACATAGTCCAGCACATCCTTGTGTTGCAGCAGGTAGTTGTTGATGTCCTCGATGGACTGGAACGCTTCATGTGGCAGCTGTGGCGGGATGAAGACATTGGGGTGCCGGCCGTCAAAACAGTCGATGTAATTGATGTATTTGAAGCGGTTGACCCACTGGTCTATGCCCAGCAGATTGAAATTGGTGGCGCTGATGAAGTAGATCGGCCGCTCATTGCGGTGAAACAGCAGGCGCAGATCGGAAATATTGCTGACTTTTTGCATGGGGTGCTCTCCCTGGGCGGCGCGCGGTGGGGTCTTGGGGTTTTGTCGCTGCAAGCCGGCTTGCAGCCATTGCCGGCAATAGCGCAGCCAGCCTGTTGCCAGGCTGCTGTTCATGACTGCTCCTGGCTGTTTGCCGGTGCTGTGCTGTCAGCCCTGATTTCCGCCATCGGACCTCCTGGGCCCGACAGCTCTTGCTGGTGACGGTCCTCCGGTTTGCTGAGTGGGCCCAACTGGTGCAGATAGGCGTCAACCCCGCTGTCCCGCTGATACACTGGAAAATCGCAACGCCGGTCACGAAAGCTCTTCAGTGGCTGGCCCAGGCCACGCAGGCCGCGTTCGCGTTCGCGCCTTACCTTGTCGAAGTCGATTTCCACCGGGATGATTTCTGCCCCGTCACCGGCCTGGTGCAGTACATAGCCGGCGGGATCAACCACGATGGAGCGGCCGACACCACCGTCACCCACGCCGTTGATGTCGAAGAAATACACCTGGTTGGTGGCTGCGGAAGCACGGGCAATGGCCAGTTCGATGTCACGATCTATGGTGTCGGTCATGGTGGGGTGCAGGATGACTTCCGCCCCCATGGCCGCCAGCGTGCGGGTGGTTTCCGGGAACCACATGTCGTAGCAGATGGAAATACCGATCCGGCCTGCATCAGGGACATCAAACACCACGAATTGCTCGCCGGCACTGATGCCTTTTTCGTAGGGGAGAAAGGGAAACAGCTTGCTGAAGCGGGCAATGACCTCGCCTTGCGGATTGATCACCGGGCTGGTGTTGAAAACATGACCGTCGCGCAGTTCGAACAAGGAACCGGGGATCAGCCAGATCCCATGTCTGGCGGCCATCTGGCATAGCCGTTGCTCGGCAACCCCCGGCATGGCTTCGGCATTCTGTGGGCTGGGACCATAGGCGGCCAGCTCGGAAAACAGCACCATGTCGACCCAGGGGAAGCGGTGTTTGATATGGGCGATGTAATGCCCCATGCGCGTGATGTTTTCTTCAAAGGCGGAAACCGGCATCTGAATGCCGGCAATGGCGAAGCGTTTCACGGACTCTCCCGGGGGCCGACAGCGGATGCTGCCGGCTAGTGTGGCTGGGAGAGCAGTCTACAAATCAGCATGCAAGGCCAGAAATCACCGTTTTCTGATTAATACGCAGGGAAAGTACTGATCCATGAGGGAGGAAAATTCCTTGCCATGTCTTGTGCATGACAATGCGGGAATGAATCTGCATGCAGCGCAGCGGTGGCTCTGCACGTCGTGCAGTTGCGGCGGGATGTTTGATTCAGCCATGGTTGGGGATGGCAGGGGGGCGTGTACGCTGCAGCAGGAAGGGCTCTGGCTCGCGCTGTTGTTGCACGCGGGGGATTTAAGCCGCCGACACGAGCGGGATGTCGGCGCCGGGTTTCAGTTTTCCAGCAGCCGGTAGCCGACGCCGGTTTCGGTGAGGATGTGCTGCGGCATGGCAGGGTTGTCTTCCAGTTTTTGCCGCAGGTGCCCCATGTAGACACGCAGATACTGATTGTGCTCGG
>JAFANL010000210.1 GCA_019232735.1 Aquitalea sp.
TCGCTCATGCCATCTTCGATGGAGATGATCGGGTAGTTGTTGACCAGGGTTTCCAGGTAGTCGGCAAACTGCTCGGAAGACAGTTGCAGGCCTTCGGCGGTCAGGTGGTACTTGCCATCCTTGTAGAACTCGGAGGAGGCGCAGTCCAGTGCCAGCATCACGTCCTGGCCGGCAACATAGCCGGCAGCGTCGATGGCTTCCAGAATCAGCTTGATGGCGTCTTCATGGCTGGCCAGGTTGGGGGCAAAGCCGCCTTCATCACCCACGGTGGTGGCGTAGCCCTTGCTGTTACACAGTTTTTTCAGGCTGTGAAAAATTTCGGCGCCGCAACGCAGTGCTTCGCGGAAGGTCTGTGCACCTACCGGCATGATCATGAATTCCTGGATGTCCAGGGTGTTGTTGGCGTGGGCGCCGCCATTGATGACGTTCATCATCGGCAGCGGCAGGGCCATCGGGCCAGCACCGCCCAGATAGCGGTACAGCGGCAGGCCGGCATCTTCGGCAGCAGCGCGAGCCACGGCCATGGAAACGGCCAGCATGGCGTTGGCACCCAGGCGGGACTTGGTTTCGGTGCCGTCCAGCTCGATCAGGGTCTTGTCGATGAAGGCCTGGTCAGCGGCATCGAGGCCGATGATGGCTTCGCAGATTTCGGTATTGATGTTTTCGACAGCCTTCAGCACGCCCTTGCCCAGATAGCGGCTCTTGTCGCCATCACGCAGCTCCAGTGCTTCCTTTTCGCCAGTGGAGGCACCGCTCGGTACGGCGGCACGGCCCATGACGCCGGACTCCAGCAGTACGTCGGCTTCGACAGTCGGATTGCCACGCGAATCCAGAATTTCACGTGCTACTACGTCAATGATCGAACTCATACTTGTCCCCTTCAATTGCTTTGCTTGGTTAACCGTATTACAGCCATCCAGCCGTTCAGGCTGGATGGAGGAAGCGTGCCTGTACAAGGTGCTGCAACAAAAGCTTACAGCGAGTGCTCGGGCCATCCGCCCTGTTTGACCAGACGGTCCAGCTGCTGCAAGGTTGCCAGCAGTTCTTTCATCCGGCCCAAAGGCCAGGCGTTCGGACCATCCGACATGGCGCAGGCTGGGTTGGGATGGGTTTCCATGAAGATGCCGGCAATACCGGCGGCCACGGCAGCACGCGCCAGTACCGGCACGAATTCGCGCTGGCCACCGGAAGAACTGCCTTGTCCGCCCGGCAGTTGTACCGAGTGGGTGGCATCGTAGACAACCGGGCAGGCGGTTTCGCGCATGATCATCAGCGAGCGCATGTCGGATACTAGGTTGTTATAACCAAAAGACACGCCACGTTCGCAAGCCATGAAGCTGTCTTCCGGCAGGCCGGCTTCCTTGGCGGCAGCGCGGGCCTTGTCGATGACATTCTTCATGTCGCCCGGAGCCAGGAACTGGCCCTTCTTGATGTTCACCGGCTTGCCACATTGGGCAACGGCGCGGATGAAGTCAGTCTGGCGGCACAGGAAGGCCGGGGTCTGCAGCACATCCACCACGCTGGCAACCTGGGCGATTTCACTCTCGGCATGCACATCGGTCAAGACGGGAACGCCGATCTGGCGTTTCACCTCGTCCAGAATGCGCAGGCCTTCATCGATGCCAAAGCCACGGAAGGAGGTGCCGGAGGAACGGTTGGCCTTGTCGTAGCTGGACTTGTAGATGAAGTTGATGCCCAGTTCGCTGGTGATTTCCTTGAGCTGACCGGCGGTGTCCAGTGCCATCTGTTCGCTTTCGATGACGCAGGGGCCTGCGATCAGGAACAGAGGCTGGTTGAGGCCGACTTCAAATCCGCACAGTTTCATGCTTATTTCCCTTGCTTTTCAGCCTTGTAGTCGATGGCTGCCTGCACGTAGGCCTTGAACAGCGGGTGGCCGTCGCGCGGGGTAGAGGTGAATTCCGGGTGGAACTGGCAGGCAAAGAACCAGCGATGGTCTTTCAGCTCGATGGTTTCCACCAGCTTTTCATGACCGGCGGAACGGCCGGAAATGACCAGGCCGGCCGCTTCCAGGCGCTGAACATAGTAGTTGTTCACTTCGTAGCGATGACGGTGACGCTCGACGATGTCGGTGGAGCCGTACACACGTGCTGCCAGCGAGCCGTCTGCCAGGTCGCAGTGCTGGCCGCCCAAGCGCATGGTGCCGCCCAGATTGGAGTTCTCGTCACGTTTTTCGATCTTGCCGTCGTGGTTGACCCACTCGTCGATCAGGGCAACAACCGGATAGTCGGTGTCCAGATCGAACTCGGTGGAGTTGGCCCCGGCCAGACCGGCTACGTCGCGTGCGTATTCGATCAGCGCGATCTGCATGCCCAAGCAGATGCCCATATAGGGGATATTGTTTTCGCGTGCGAACTTGACTGCCTTGATCTTGCCTTCCACGCCGCGTTTGCCGAAGCCGCCCGGAACCAGAATGGCGTCCATATCCTTCAGCGATTCCGCACCATCACGCTCGATGTCTTCGGAGTCAACATAGATGATGTTGACGTCGGAGCGGGTGTGGATGCCAGCATGTTTCAGCGCTTCGGACAGCGATTTGTAGGATTCGGTCAGATCAACATACTTGCCCACCATGGCGATGTTGACCGACTGTTCCGGGTGTTCGATGGCGTCGATGATGCGCGCCCATACCGACAGGTCGGCCGGCGGGATGTCCAGCTGCATGTGTTCGGTAATGATGTCGTCGATGCCTTGCTCATGCAGCATCGCCGGGACCTTGTAGATGGAGTCGGAGTCATAGCAGCCGATGACGGCGTTTTCTTCGACATTACAGAACAAGGCGATCTTGCGCTTTTCGTCGGCCGGCAGTTCGCGGTCCATGCGGCACAGCAGGATGTCCGGCTGGATGCCGATTTCGCGCAGCTCTTTCACCGAATGCTGGGTCGGTTTGGTCTTGATTTCGCCTGCGGTGGCAATGAACGGTACGTAGGACAGATGCACGTACATGGTGTTCTTGCGGCCCAGGTTGGAGCGCAATTGGCGGATGGCTTCCAGGAAGGGCAGGGATTCGATATCGCCCACGGTGCCGCCGATTTCGACGATGGCCACATCGGCATCGCCGGCGCCTTCATGCACCTTGTGCTTGATTTCGTCGGTAATGTGCGGGATCACCTGCACGGTACCACCCAGGTAATCGCCACGGCGTTCCTTGGTGATGACAGACTCGTAAACCTGACCAGTGGTGAAGTTGTTGCTCTTCTTCATCTTGGACTGGATGAAGCGCTCATAGTGGCCCAGGTCCAGGTCGGTCTCGGCGCCGTCTTCAGTCACGAATACCTCACCGTGCTGGAAGGGGCTCATGGTACCCGGATCGACGTTGATGTACGGGTCGAGCTTCAGCATGGTGACTTTCAGCCCGCGAGACTCAAGAATGGCAGCAATGGACGCAGCGGCGATGCCCTTCCCGAGGGAAGACACCACGCCGCCGGTTACGAAGATATACTTGGTCATGGAATTACGGCTCTATGGGAATCCGGGATTTTAACCTGAAATCGCTTGGATTTGAACCGCCATGGCACGGCTTGTTGCAACAATGAATGCAACACTTGTATCGGCAGATTTCAGCTTGTGCTCGCCAGTTTGTGGTAATTCCGTTACAATGCGCCCCGACTGTTTCATATACGAGATCGTGCTTTCCAATGGAAAGTGCGCATCATGCTTGAATCGCTGGCTTTTTTCATGGTATAAAGCCAGCTTTTACCGGTTTTGGGAGTGTTAACATGGCGCGTGTTTGCAAAGTCACCGGCAAACGTCCGATGACCGGGAACAATGTTTCCCACGCCAACAA
>JAFANL010000246.1 GCA_019232735.1 Aquitalea sp.
CGAACCAAAGGGTCGGGCGTTCGAATCGCTCCGGGTGCACCAAAGTCCCTATAGTTTAGCGGTTAGAACACCGCCCTTTCACGGCGGTAGCCGGGGTTCGATTCCCCGTGGGGACGCCAGGATTCAGAAAAAAGCCCAGTCGCAAGACTGGGCTTTTTTCGTTTTGCGCGCATGCCCCTCTGCCGGCAGCTGCCTTTTTGTGCTGGCCGGCATGAGAGCTCCTGCCTTATTGCCGCATCATGCAACGCTGATAGCGTCCGTCCACCTTGTCGGCAAACCACTGCGTAGTCAGCTTGCGGCTGATCTTGGGACTGTGCAGCTCGATTTGCGGCATGCGTTCACGGGCGACAAGCTTGCCTGCCCGAAGGTCAGCCAGGGCAAACAACTTGCGGTACAACGCGCTTTGCGCAAAAGCGCTGTTTTTCTCCTGCTGCAAATCCAGTTCGATAGCGGCCTGACTCATGCCCAATGCATTGCGCAAACCCAGTAGTGCCTGATAGGTGTTACCAGTGGCCTGTTTGCCGCGGTAGCTGAGCAGATCGCCATCCAGGGCCAGTTGGCGGCCACTCAACTGGCTGAGGGCGGCCTGGAAGGCGGCATTGCGGCTGCTGTAGCGGCCAGCGTTGAAATCGGCAAAGCGGTAGCGCATGGATGAATAGGGGGCCGGGTATTGCAGCAGGATGGCCGTGCCAAAATACACGCCGCCATGCCGGGTGAACACTTCATTGCGCAGGCTGTTACCTGTGCGGTAGGGATAGGGCCAGATGCGGCTGTGTGCTTCGGCAAACTCTACGCTTACCTGCATCGGACCTCCGGTACGAATCGGGTTTTTCATGTTCAGCGGCAAGCCCATCCGGCTGGCTTCGGTCGCCATGTCTTCGAATAGCAGATTCATTTCCCGCTCGGTACGCAGGCTGTCGATGCGCGCCTTATAGCTTTTTCCATTGGGCGAGGTCTTGAGCAGGGCGGCTTTCACCACCGGCAACGGCACCAGGTGGCTGTTGGCACGTTCGCCAATCTTGCTCCAGACAATGGCGGGCAGATTCGGCACCACGGGATCGGCTTGCCAGCTGGACTCCTGCTCGATGACGGCGGCGACGGCGCAGAAGTAATCGGCCTGATAAGGCAGTTTCAGGGCGGTGAAGGCGCTGATGATGTCCTGGCTCCAGCCACTACGGTCATGGATGGTTGCGGGTAACAGGCGGTTGAGCAGAGCCGCCCCTTCTGTTTCGCTCAGCGCGCGCTTGGCAGTGATCACTGCCGCGGGAGGCAGCATACTTACTGTGTTATTGCCTGGAGGCGTACTGACCGGTGTGCTGGCCGCACTGCCGACGGACGCGTTTTGTGAGACGGGCGCTGCCGCCAGGGGGAGTGGTGGCACACGGTTAGGCTGGCTGCTGCAGGCACTGAGAGCTAGCAGCACCAGCAGGCTGGATGAATGACGATTCATGCAAGGCTGGATTCGGGTGAGCAAGTGCTGACCTTAGGCGATCCGGGTGATAACGGCAATGGCTGACCGACAACCAGCATCGATAGCCATACTGCATAAACATGCTGCTGACTATAGCGCTGTTATTTACAATGCAGCAGCGGCTCTGGCTGCTCGTGCAGAGCAAGGTACTGAAAGGGAGAGGCAGATGATTTATCTATACAGCTTGCAGGATGAGGCGCTTTACCAGCAACTGCTGCAACAGGCGCTGCCGCAGTACCAGATATGCAGTTGGCCGCAGCAAGTCAATGTAGCCAAAGTGCGTTATGCCGTGGTGTGGAATCCGCCGGCAGGCTTTTTCCAGGGCATGGAACAGTTGCAGGCAGTCTTTGTATTGGGTGCCGGCGTGGATCGCATCCTCAAGCGTGACGATCTGGACCCGGCGATACCGGTCATCCGGCTGACCGATGCCGGCATGGCGCAGCAGATGCTGGAATATGTGCTGTACGGCGTATTGCATGTGCAACGTGGCATGGATCACTACCTGCGTCAGCAAAGCCATCGCCAATGGCAGCCTCTGCACGCGGCCGAGGCTGGCCAGACGCGCATCGGCGTGCTGGGACTGGGGGAGATCGGCGGTCGGGTGGCGCAATCACTGGCCGGGCTGGGCTATGCCGTGGCTGGCTGGAGTCGCAGCGGACGGCAATGGGCTGGCGTGGAAAATTTTGCCGGCAGCGCGGCCCTGCCTGCCTTGCTGGCGCGCAGTGACATCCTGATCAATCTGTTACCGGCCACACCGCAAACGCGTGGCTTGCTGGATGGCAGCATGTTGCAGCGGCTGCCACAGGGTGCGGCCCTGATCAATGCCGGTCGTGGCGAACAAGTGGATGAGGCCGCGCTGCTGGGCTTGCTGGATAGTGGCCACCTGCGCTTTGCCATGCTGGATGTGTTTCAGGTCGAGCCGCTGGAAAGCGTGCACCCGCTGTGGAGCCATCCTTCGGTATTGCTTACGCCGCATATTGCCGCCATGACCTTGCCGCAGCCTGCTGTTGCGCAGATTGTGGCCAATCTGCAGGCTTTGCAGGAGGGGAACACCGTACCGGGACTGGTTACCCGTCAGCGCGGCTACTGAGACGGCAGTGCGCTCAAGGGGTCGAGGGCTTGCCCCTGCCGGCGCAGTTCGAAATGCAGCATGTCGCGGCTGCTGCCGGAATGGCCCAGGGTGGCGATCTGCTCCCCGGCCTTGACGCTCTGGCCTTCCTTGACCAGCAGCGTCTGGTTGTGGGCGTAAGCGGTCAGATAGTCATTACCGTGCTTGATGATCAGCAGATTGCCGTAGGCGCGAATGCCCTTGCCGGCATAGGCTACCGTGCCGCTGGCGGCCGCACGCACCGGGTCGCCCTCCTTGCCGGCAATATCGATGCCCTTGTTGCTGCTGCCATTGAACTTGCCGATCACCGCGCCGCGTACCGGCCATTGCAGGGAAATCGCACTGTTCGCCGGGCGTGCGACTGCCGGCGGCGTCTTGCCGGTACTGGCCGGTGGAGTTTTGGGAGCGGAGCTGAGCGCGCTGATGCGCAGCAGCTGGCCGGCACTGATGCTGGCCGGGTCCTGCAGCTTGTTCCAGCCCACCAGATTGCTGATGCTCTGGTGATGATTCAGTGCGATGCGGTACAGGGTGTCGCCGGGCTGGACGCGGTAAAAGCCGGCAGGGGTGGGCGGATAGTCTGGCAAGCTGGTGCAGCCGCTCAGCAGCAGAAGCAGGCAGCAAAGGCGTAAAAGAGATTGCATGTCGGCCATTCTAGCATTGCCATGGCAGGCTGGCGGGAGATGGCTGGCATTCGTGCCGATGGGCTTCTAAGCTGAAAGCCCCCGGTGCTGTTTTGCAAGGAGTGCGTGATGGCAGATCAACCGTTTTCGCCGCAAAGCTTTCCCTATGCCGTCGAGGTCGAGGCAGGAAAGCACTATTGGTGGTGTGCTTGTGGTCAGAGTGAGAAGCAGCCATTTTGTGATGGCAGCCACGCTGGCTCCTGTTTCAGTCCGGTCGAGTATGTGGCGGACAAGAGCGGGCTGGTTTACTTCTGCGGCTGCAAGCTGAGCGAAGGTAAGCCCTTGTGTGATGGATCGCACAGCCAGTTGTCCTGAGCCTGTTGTATGATAAAGAAAAACCCAGCCAAGGCGGGGTTTCTTGTCACTGGCAGATCAGCGAATGATCGGCTTGTAGCGGATACGCTTGGGTTTGGCCCCTTCTTCACCCAGGCGCTTCTTCTTGTCGGCTTCGTATTCCTGATAGTTGCCGTCAAAGAAAGTCCACTGCGATTCGCCTTCCGCCGCCAGGATGTGGGTGGCGATACGGTCGAGGAACCAGCGGTCGTGGGAAATCACGAACACGGTGCCGGCGAATTCCAGCAGCGCATCTTCCAGTGCACGCAGGGTTTCCACGTCCAGATCGTTGGACGGTTCATCCAGCAGCAACACGTTGCCGCCCTTGAGCAGGGTCTTGGCCAGATGCAGACGGCCACGCTCACCACCGGACAGCATGCCTACCTTCTTCTGCTGGTCGGCGCCCTTGAAGTTGAAGCGGCCCAGATAGGCGCGGCTGGACATTTCAAAACGGCCCACGGTCAGCAGGTCGGCGCCGCCAGACACATCGTCGAACACGGTCTTGTCGTCTTCCAGGCCTTCACGGCTCTGTTCGACAAAGGCCATCTGCACGGTCTGGCCGATCTTCACCGTGCCGCTATCCGGCTGTTCCTTGCCGGCAATCATCTTGAACAGTGTCGACTTACCGGCACCGTTGGGGCCGATGATGCCGACGATGGCACCGGCAGGTGCCTTGAACGACAGATTGTCGATCAGCAGGCGGTCGCCAAAGCCTTTGGACACGCCGTCGAATTCGATGACTTCATTGCCCAGACGCTCGGCCACCGGAATGAAGATTTCCTGGGTTTCGTTACGCTTCTGGGTTTCGTAGCTGGACAGTTCTTCGAAGCGGGCGATACGCGCCTTGGACTTGGCCTGACGGCCCTTGGGGTTCTGGCGCACCCATTCCAGTTCCTGCTTCATCGCCTTCATGCGCGCGCCTTCGCTCTTGGCTTCCTTCTCCAGGCGCTCTTCCTTCTGCTCCAGCCAGCTGGAGTAGTTGCCCTTCCACGGAATGCCTTCGCCACGGTCCAGTTCCAGAATCCATTCGGCAGCGTTGTCCAGGAAGTAGCGGTCGTGGGTCACGGCCACCACGGTGCCAGGGAAGCGCACCAGGAATTGTTCCAGCCATTCCACCGATTCGGCATCCAGGTGGTTGGTGGGTTCGTCCAGCAGCAGCATGTCCGGCTTGGACAGCAGCAGCTTGCACAGGGCGACGCGGCGTTTTTCACCACCGGACAGCGGGCCGATCTTGGCGTCCCACGGCGGCAGGCGCAGCGCGTCGGCGGCCAGTTCCAGTTGCAGCTGCACATTGTCGCCAGCACCGGCGGAGATGATGGCTTCCAGCTTGGCCTGTTCTTCGGCCAAGGCGTCGAAGTCGGCATCTTCTTCGGCGTAAGCGGCATACACTTCTTCCAGCCGTTTTTGCGCGCCCATCACGTCACCCATGCCGCTTTCCACTTCTTCGCGCACGGTCTTTTCCGGGTCCAGCTGCGGTTCCTGCGGCAGGTAGCCGATTTTCACGCCCGGCAGATGTTGCACTTCGCCGTCGTATTCCTTGTCCACATTGGCCATGATGCGCAGCACGGTGGATTTGCCGGAGCCGTTCAGGCCCAGCAGGCCGATCTTGGCGCCGGGGAAGAAGGACAGCGAGATGTCCTTGATGATCTGGCGCTTGGGCGGCACCACTTTGCTCACGCGGAGCATGGACATTACATATTGAGCCATGAGGGACCCTGCAGAAGGTAATCGTTAACCGGGAGATTCTACCAAAAGCCGACCGCGCTGGGGGCGGTCTGCTTTGGGCTGCGTGTTACCAGAACCAGGCCAGGATGGCGGTGGCCAGCATGGCAAAGGCACAGCCAATCTTGGCGGCGGTGCTGACCAGAAAACCGGCCAGGGTGCCCAGCCCAACCCGCCCGGCCTGCCAGGCATCGCGGCGGGCGATGAATTCACCGATGACGGCACCCAGCAGCGGCCCCAGGACGACACCGGCCAGTCCCAGCGGCAGACCGGCAATGCTGCCAATAAAGGCTCCCCACAACGATTGCCGGCTGGCTCCCGTCATTTTTGCGCCCAGCAGGCCGGCCAGAAAATCGATGGCCATCCCCACCAGGGTGATGAGGGTCAGGATGGTCAGCGACAAGCTGCCCAGATGGTGAAAATCATCCACCCAGCCGATGAGCAGAAAGCCGCCGAGCATTAGTGGTAGGCCGGGCAGGGCGGGGAACAGCGTACCGGCCATGCCCAGCAAGATCAGCAGGCCGGCCAGCAGGTAGAGCAGAGTGTCCAAGGTGAGTTCTCAGGCAGAAGGCAACACCATAGGAAAGCGGCCGACAGGCGGAAGTTCCGCGTGCCGGCCGGCTTGAACGATGACGGTGTGGTCAGCGTTTAACGGGCGTACTCTTCCAGCAGTACATTCTGGGCGCAGCGTTCCTTGCCACGGCTGGCGCGGCGCTTGTAACTGCCGTCCGGCTGCATGTCCCAGGCGTTGACATTGTCTTCCAGATATAGGCGCAGGGCTTCCTTGATCACACGGCGCTTAACCTTGGGGTCGAGGATGGGCACGCAGGTTTCAATGCGGCGGAACAGGTTACGGCCCATCCAGTCGGCACTGGCGATGTACAGGTCTTCCTGCTTGTCGTTGTAGAAGTAATAGACACGCGGGTGTTCCAGGAAGCGGCCCACCACCGAGCGCACGGTGATGTTTTCCGACAGGCCGGGCACGCCGGGGCGCAGGGCGCAGACGCCACGCACGATCAGCTGGATCTTCACGCCGGCCTGGCTGGCACGGTAGAGCGCATGGATTACCTGCGGCTCCAGCAGGGCATTCATCTTGGCGATGATCTGTGCCGGACGGCCTTGCTGGGCGTGCTCGATTTCCCGCTCGATGGAATCCACCAGCAGGCTGTGCAGGGTAAACGGGCTCTGGTACAGCTGCTTGAGCTGGCTGGCACGGCCCAGGCCGGTCAGCTGCACGAAGATGTCGTTGACGTCGCTGGCAATTTCTTCATTGCAGGTCAGCAGGCCCAGGTCGGTATAAAAGCGGGCGGTACGCGGGTGGTAGTTGCCGG
This sequence comes from Aquitalea sp., assembly GCA_019232735.1. GTDB lineage: Bacteria > Pseudomonadota > Gammaproteobacteria > Burkholderiales > Chromobacteriaceae > Aquitalea. Next base: position 6,646 of record JAFANL010000246.1, read on the forward strand.
TGCCCAGATGTACATAAGGACGCAGGTGCTTGTCTTCGCGACGGATCACCATCAGCATCTTGGCGTGTACCTTGTAGCCGAATACACCGTATACCACGTGGGCGCCGGCATCTTCCAGATGGCTGGCCCAGCTGATATTGGCTTCTTCGTCAAAGCGTGCCATCAGTTCCAGTACCACGGTCACCTGCTTGCCGGCACGGGCGGCGGCAATCAGTGATTCCATCAGGACCGAGTCGGTACCGGTGCGGTATACCGTCATCTTGATGGCCACCACTTGCGGGTCGGTCGCGGCCAGGTTCAGCATGTCGATGACGGGCTGGAAGCTCTGGAAGGGGTGGTGCAGCAAGATGTCGCCCTTGCGGATGGCATCGAACAGCGGCAGCTTCTTGTCCAGCTGATCGGGCAGCGAAGGCACAAACGGCGGGAATTTCAGATCCGGGCGGTCAACCAGATCCGGCACCTGCATCAGGCGTACCAGGTTGACCGGGCCGTTGACGCGGTAGACGTCCTGCTTTTTCAGATTGAACTGGGTCAGCAGGAATTCTTCCATATGCGGCGGGCAGGTATCGGCAATTTCCAGTCGTACCGCATCACCAAACTGACGTTGGCGCAATTCGCCCTGCAGGGCGGTACGCAGGTTTTTCAGGTCTTCGTCTTCTACCGTCAGTTCGCTGTCGCGGGTCACGCGGAACTGGTAGCAGCCCTTCACCGTCATGCCCAGGAACAGCTCGTGTACGTGCGAGTGCAGGATGGACGACAGGAAGACAAAGGTATGCGGATGGCCATCACAGACTTCCGGCGGCACCTTGATCACGCGCGGCAGGATGCGGGGGGCCTGCACGATGGCGATGTCGGACTGGCGGCCAAAGGCATCGCGTCCTTCCAGCTCCACGGCAAAGTTCAGTGATTTGTTCAACACCTTGGGGAAGGGGTGAGACGGGTCCAGCCCGATCGGTGTCAGCAAGGGCATCAGCTCGTTGCTGAAGAAATCATGGACCCATTCCTGTTGCTGCTCGGTCCATTCATTACGGCGCAGGAAGATGATGTCTTCCTGGCGCAGCGCCGGGAACAGCACATCGCTCATGACCGCGTATTGCTGGCGTACCAGCTCGTGCGAGGCGGCGGAGATGCGGCCCATGATCTGGGTCGGGGTTGAGCCATCGGCCAGAATGCGCCCGGGTGTCAGTTGGGCGGTATCTTTCAGCCAGGCCATGCGTACTTCGAAGAACTCATCCAGATTGGAGGAGACGATGCACAGATATTTCAGGCGCTCCAGCAGCGGCAGGCTTGGATCTTCGGCCTGAGCCAGTACTCTGCGGTTGAATTCGATCAGGCCCAGTTCACGGTTGAGCAGCAACTCGTGGGTTTGTGACATACGGTTTCGCGCCAATAATGAGGATGAGTCGGGACAAAAAAGCCCTCGGTGAAGAGGGCTGGCTAAAGATTATTGCTGGGGCGGCGTGTAGCCGGCCGGTGCATCCGCACCCTGGCCGAAGAAGTAGGCATCCAGCTGGGCGGCCAGATACTGACGCGCACGGGCATCCGCCAGGCTCAGGCGGTTTTCGTTGATCAGCATGGTCTGATAACGCAACCAGCCTTGCCAGGCTTCCTTGGAGACGTTTTCGTATACACGCTTGCCAAGTTCACCCGGCAGCGGGGGAAAGTCCAGACCTTCGGCCTCACGACCGAGCTTGATGCAATTGACGTTTCTGGCCATTGCGAATCCTTGCAAAATTGAACTGAATATACTGCAGTATTGTGTCACAACCATGACGCCCTTCCAACCATGCCACCGGCAGGGCTGGAGCGGGTTTACAGTGCCTTGACGAAGATTTTCGAGCGGCGCTGGTTGTTGTAAAAGGCCTGGCGTGCCAACGGCAACTGGCCGCGGCCGGCTTCGGAGAAGCCGCGTTCGACAAACCAGTGGGCAGTCTGGGTGGTCAGCACGAACAGCGCTTTGAGCCCCTGGGTTCGGGCCTGGTATTCCACGTGCTTGAGCAGGGTTTCACCAAAACGGCCTTCACGGCGCTCGGGGGCCACGGCCAGGCAGGCCAGCTCGGCCATGCCGGCTTCCGGGAAAGAATGCATGGCCACGCAGCCGTAAATCTTGCCGTCGTGTTCCAGCACCGAGTACTGGCTGATTTCCATTTCCAGATGCTCGCGACTGCGCTTGACCAGGATGCCCTGTTCTTCCAGCGGACGGATCAGGTTGAGGATGGGGCCGATATCATCCACGTTGGCGTTGCGGACCTTGACCAGCGAATCACGGGCAATCATGGTGCCGGTGCCGCCATTGGTAAACAGCTCGGACAGCAGGGCACCATCTTCATGATGGCTGACCAGATGGGCGCGCGGGATGCCGTCGCGGGTGGCCTTGACGGCATAAGGCAGGTAGGCGGTGACATCGCGTTGCAGGTGTCCTGCGGCGAGCAGTTCCTCCGCTTGCTGCGCGGTCAGCGAACTGACAAAGTCGCCCTGCTCGTTGGTGACACCACGGCCTTCAATGACGAAGATCAGTTTTTCCGCCTTCAGTGCCGAGGCCAGTTGGGCGGCCATTTCTTCCATGGTGAGGTTGAAGGCTTCTCCGGTGACGGAATAGCCCACCGGCGACAGCAGTACCAGCTCGCCAGCAGCCAGACGGGTGTTGATGCCATCCACATCGATGCGGCGCACCTGGCCGGTGTATTGCATGTCCACGCCATCCAGCACGCCCAGCGGCTGGGCGGTGATGAAGTTGCCTCCCGCGACACGCAGGTGGGCGGCAAACATGGAGGAGTTGGGCATGCCCATGGACAGCTGCGCCTCAATGCCGTGGCGGGTGGCGCCACAGGCTTGCTTGACGATTTCCATGGTGCTGGCATCGGTCACTCGTCGGTCGCGATGGAACAGCCGGTTCAGTCCGAAGCGCTTGAGTTGCGCTTCGATCTGGGGACGGATGCCATGTACCAGCACCACGCGCACTCCCAGGCTGACCAGCAGGTTGATATCCTGCGACAGATTGTAAAAGCCGCCTTCCATCACCGCTTCGCCGCTGACTGCCAGTACGAAGGTCTTGCCGCGAAAGGTATTGATGTAAGGGGCGGCTTCACGGAAAGAGAGGACAAATTCCCGATTCAGCATTGTTGCAGTGGCTCCCGCCATGTGAAGAGGGGTGGAAGGGTCAAGCCTAGCAGGATTGACCGGCAAATGGCAGGCCTTTGGCATGGCCTGCGCCAGAAAAAACGGCCGTCCCTGCCAGTGCAGGGCGGCCGTGTTGCCGATCTTAGTTGGACTGCTGCTTGTTCAGGATCTGCTGCACCTTGAGGATGTTCAGCGCCTGCGACAGCTGGTAGTCGTTTTTCGGATTTGGCTCGCGCGGATTGTCCGGGTTGGCGTTCTTGTCATCCTTCGGCTGCGGCGTTTCCTGCTTGATGACTGGTGCGCTTACCGGTTTGGCCGGCTTGCCAGCCTTGGCCGGTGCCTCGTCCCCATTCGGATTGGCCAGGTGATTTTCCAGATCCACCTCGCGTACACGCAGTGCCTGATCGGCAGCGGTCACGGTTGCATCCTCCACCACCACATCCGGCACGATGCCCTTGGCCTGGATGGAGCGGCCACTCGGTGTGAAGTAACGGGCTGTCGTCAGTTTGATGCCGCCAGCATTGCCCAGTGGCAGGATGGACTGTACCGACCCCTTGCCAAAGGTCTGGGTGCCGACCAGCACGGCACGCTTGTGATCCTGCAGGGCACCGGCCACGATTTCCGAGGCCGAGGCCGAGCCGCCATTCACCAGCACCACCAGCGGTACCTTGTGGGTTTCCTGCGGCAGGACCGACAGCGGATCTGCCAGACCGGGGCGGCCATAGTTCTGCGGATTGGCCGTCAGCTTCATCTTGGCATCAGCCGTACGGCCTTCGGTGTACACCACCAGCGCGTCCTTGGGCAGGAAGGCGGCAGAGACGCCGACGGCGCTGGTCAGCAAGCCACCCGGGTCGTCACGCAGGTCCAGTACCAGGCCCTTGAGCGGCTGCTTGTTCTGCTTGGTCATGCTGGCTACGGCTTCGGCCAGGTTCTCGGTGGTGTGTTCCTGGAACTGGGTGATGCGGACATAGCCATAGCCGGCTTCCAGCAGCTTGAACTTGACGCTCTTGGTCTTGATGATGGCGCGGTTCAGGGTGAATACCAGCGGCTTGGTCTCGCTCTTGCGGGCCACGGTCAGCGTGACCTTGGTGCCCGGCTTGCCGCGCATGCGTTTGACGGCATCATTGAGCGACAGGCCACGCACCGGGGTGTCGTCGATCTTGATGATCAAGTCGCCGCTCTTGATGCCAGCCTTCTGGGCCGGGGTGTCCTCAATGGGGGCGACAACCTTGACCAGACCGTCTTCGGCACCGATTTCAATGCCCAGGCCGCCAAATTCACCCTGGGTGCCTTCGCGCAGTTCCTTGAAGGCATCGGCATCCATGTAGTCGGAGTGGGGGTCCAGCCCGCTGAGCATGCCCTTGATGGCTTCGGTAATCAGCTTCTTGTCATCGACCGGGTCGACATAATCCTGCTTGATGCGGCCGAATACTTCGGCAAAAGTGCGCAGTTCGTTCAGCGGCAGCGCTGTCGGCTCCTTGCCGGCAAAGGCTTGTACGCTGAGGGTAAGGGCCCCGCCGGCCAGAGCACCGGCCGCGAGCCAGGCAATTTTTTTCATGCGATGGCTAGTCATATTGTGTGTTGGTCTCCGATACCGCGAGTGTTTAGCGTACCCAGGTTTGCGGGTTGAGAGGGCGTCCCATATGTCGGATTTCAAAGTACAGGCCGGATTCCCCGCTGTCCAGTGCGCCGGTGTTGCCGAGTGTTTCGCCTGCCTTGACGCTGCTGCCCACGTTCTTGCCGATGGACGACAGGCCGGTGTACACCGTCAGGTAGTTGCCGCCGTGATCCACGATCACGGCATTGCCAAATCCGCGTAGCGCATCAGCATACACTACGTTGCCATCGGCGACTGCATGCACAGCCTGGCCGGGGGCGGTCTTGATGAACAGCCCCTTCCAGGAGGTGCCTTCACTGCGGGCACTGCCAAAGCGTCCGGCCAGCTGTCCGGCTACCGGCATTTTCATGCGGCCCTGCAGGCTGGCAAAGGCCTTGCCGGCGGCACTGGTGTCGGCAACATCCTCGTCCGGTTTTTCCACCGGCACCGGTACGGTCTTCTTCGCCACTTCCGGCACCGGTTTGCCTTGCTTGCGGGCGCTTTCGGCCAGTTTGCGGCGGCGTTCGTTTTCCTTCTTCGCCGCCAGCGCGGCCGCCTGTCTGGCCTTGCGTTCCTCGGCGGCCTTGCGGATGGCTTCCTGGCGGCGGCGTTCGATTTCCTGATTGATCTGGGCAATCAGGTTGGTCAGCCGCTTTTCATCTTCCTGCAACTTGCCCAGCCGGCTTTGCCCGGCCTGGATCTCGCCGGACAGCTTGTTCAGCTGGACCAGCTTGTTGCTTTTGCTATTGAGCAGGGCGGTTTTTTCCCGGCTTTTATTGCTGGACAGCGCATCCAGGCGTGCCAGCTCCTGCTCCAGCTGGTAGGTGAGGCCTTCCAGTTCATGCTGGCGGGTAATCAGTTGCGCCACCATCTGCTGCTGGGCCTTGGCGATATGCTGGTAATACACCATGTCGCGGGAGGTCTGATTGGGATCATCGGCGTTCAGCATCAGCTTCATCGCATCGTGATCGCCACTCTTGTATTGTCTGGCCAGCATTTGTGCCACGCGCTGGCGGGTTTCTGCCAGTTTATGGGCGGTGTCCTGCACCTGCTGACGCAGCTCGGCCAGTTGCTGGGCCGAATTGCTTTGTTTGTTTTCCAGTTTGGCAATGGCCTGGCTGGTCTGGGCGATGGCTTGTTCCGACTCCTGGATGGCCGACTTGGCTTCCTGCTGCACGACCTGTTTTTGCGCCAGGTCTTTTTTCAGGCTGTCAATTTCCTTGCGTACCGATTGCAGATTCTGTTGCTGGGGGGCAGTCGACAGGGAAGGGGAGGCTGCAGGGGTGGCAGCATGCGCCACGCCCGCCAGCAGGGCGAACAGCAGTATCGGTTTCATTCCATTCTTCGCTTCGGAGGTAAGCCTGTGGCCTGCATGATAACAGGGCGCTGTGGATGGAGGGCAGCAGATGCGCCGGTCCGGGAGTGGACCGGCGCGGGATATTACTGGAAGTCGATCAGCGAGCGGCCGGTCATCTCTGCCGGTTGGGGCAGCCCCATCATGGCCAGCAGTGAGGGCGCGATATCACGCAAGGCACCTCCCTCCTTGATGCTGGCCTTGCGGCCGACATACAGGAAGGGCACTTTGTCCAGCGTGTGCTGGGTGTGGGGCTGGTGGTGCAGCGCATCGAACATCTGCTCGCAGTTGCCGTGGTCAGCCGTGATCAGCACTTCGCCGCCAGCCGCCTGCATGGCTTCCACACAACGCTTGATGCAGGCATCCAGCGCTTCTACTGCCTTGACGGCGGCGTCGAATTTGCCGGTATGGCCCACCATGTCGCCGTTGGCGTAATTGCAGATGATGGCCTGGTATTTGCCGGAGGCAATTGCTTCCACGATGTGGTCGGTCACCTGGGCGGCATTCATTTCCGGCTGCAGGTCGTAGGTGGCTACCTTGGGCGAGGGCACCAGGATGCGGTCTTCGCCAGGATAAACCTGTTCCTCGCCACCATTGAAGAAGTAGGTCACATGCGGATATTTTTCGGTCTCGGCAATGCGTAGCTGCTTTAGCCCCAGGCCGGACAGATACTCGCCAAAGCTGTTGCTGATCTTCTGCGGTGCGTAAGCCACCGGATTGCGGTAGGCCTCGCCATAGGAGGTCAGCGAAACGAACAGGCCCAGCTTGGGCTGGCGCGCCTTGAAGCCGTTGAATTCCGGATCGGTCAGTGCGGAGGTGAGCTGGCGGGCGCGGTCGGCACGGAAGTTCATGAACACGGCGACATCGCCATCCTGCATTTTCACGGCCTCGCCAATGCCGGTGGCAGCAACGAATTCATCGTTTTCATCACGGGCGTAGGCGGCAGCCAGGGCTTCCAGACCGCTGGCTGCATGGTACAGGCCTTCGCCTTCCACCAGCAGGCGATAAGCCGGCTCTACGCGTTCCCAGCGTTTGTCGCGATCCATGGCCCAGTAACGACCGGTGACGGAGACCAGGCGAGCGGCCGGGCAAGCAGCCAGCACGTCATCCAGACGTTTGAGATAGGTTTCTGCGCTGCGTGGCGGGGTGTCGCGGCCATCCAGGAATGCATGCACATAGATATTGGGCACGCCAGCGGCCTGGGCGGCACGAATCAGGGCGAAGATATGGTTTTCATGACTGTGCACGCCGCCATCGGACAGCAGGCCCATGATGTGCAGTGCATTGCCCCTGGCCTGCTGGATGGCCTGTTGCAGTACGGGATTCTGGTCGAAGCGGTTCTCTTCGATATCGCAATCGATGCGGCTGATATCCTGTTGGACAATCCGACCTGCGCCAATATTGAGGTGACCGACTTCAGAATTGCCAAACTGGCCGGACGGCAGGCCGACATGGCCTTCGGAGGCATCGATGACGCCATAGGGAAAGGCTTGCTTCAGTGCGTTCCAGGTGGGTGTGTTGGCATGCAGGATGGCGTTGTCGTCGCCTTCCAGTCGGTGTCCGAAGCCGTCGAGAATGAGGAGTAATACCGGTGTGATAGCTGTCATATTGTCCACAATCAGAATATTAGAAATTCTTGATGGTATTGGTTTTTTTGGATAGTATTGTACCGCAGTCAAACCAATATAAATACGCATTGCAAACTACTTAGGAGCAGAGCTTGCTGTTCAACGATGACCAGATCGAGCAGTCCTCAAGGGCGATGAAGGCGATGTCCCATCCCCTGCGGCTGAAGATCATTTCGGTGCTGGGCGACCAGGAAGTCAGTGTGCAGGACATTGTCGAGCAGGTAGGAACCTCGCAGAGCAATATTTCCCAGCATTTGGCCATCATGCGCGACAAGGGTGTCCTGCGGACCCGCAAAGATGCCAACCGGGTATATTACCGGGTGGGTGACATTCGTACGCTGGAAGTGCTCAAGATGATGCGCGAAGTATTCTGTGGCTTTGTCGACTGATCGATAGTTCTGGCAATGCTGATAAAAAAAGGCCGCTTAGCGGCCTTTTTTACGTCTGATATACAGGGTTTTCAGCACGGTAGCGACAATGTCACCACTCTCGTCGCGTATCTCCACGGCCAGCTCTGGCAAATACTTGTTGCCGTCGGCAGTGCGCTGGCGGATGTCGTGCAACTGAGCTTCATCCAGGCGGAAGCGGGCGGTGACATCGCCCTTGCCCGGCTTGTGATACTCGATGGAGGCCGCCTTGTCCCAGACAAGGTAATCCGGCCCCAGCGATTGCATCAGCATCAGCATGAAAAAGGGATCGGTCATGGCATACAGGCTGCCGCCAAAATGCACGCCGACATAATTGCGATTGCTCACACCCAGCCGCAGCCGCACATCCACCTGTTTCCAGTCGCTGGCAATGTGGCGCACCTTGATGCCGGCGCCCAGAAAGGGGGGCCACAGATTGATCAGGGTTTTGAGCAGACGGGGAGAGGGCTTGAGCATGATTTGCATTCAAACGGTTGTTTGATTTGCATGCTCGGTAAAAAACGCCCCCCTGTCAAGCCATGCGTCTGCCTACCCCGTGCCGGTTTCAGAATGGCAGTTCCGGTTGCGCCCCTTGCGGATGATCAATGATGGCTTCAGTGACGCCTTCGGCCAGCCGCAGCTGCACTCTTTCCTGATTCAGCAATTCCTGTGGTGATTTCACGGCATGGCCATCCAGCTTTTGCACGATGGCATAGCCGCGGCTGAGTACCGCTTGCGGATTCATGGCTTCCAGCGTGGCGGCATGTCGGGAAAGCTTTTGTTGCTGGCTGTTCAGCATCTGGCCAATGCCGCGCTGCAATTGCTCTGACAGCTGGGCAAGCTGACGCTGTTGCTGCGCCAGTTGTGGCTGGTGACGTTGCAGGCGGCTGCCTGCCAGTTGCAGCTTCCAGCGTTGGCTGGCAAACAGTGTGCTCATGCTGCGCTGCAGGCGGCCAGAGGCTTGCTCCAGTGTCTGGGATTGGCGGCGCAGGGTGTCACCGGGGTGGGACAGACGGCGGGCCAGATAATCCAGTCGTTGCGATTTGTCGGTGAGCAAACGACCCAGCGCGCGTTCCAGCCCGCGTTTGCCCTGTTCCAGCTGCATGCGCAGTTGTTCCTGGCTGGGCGAGACCAGCTCTGCGGCCGCGGTCGGCGTGGGCGCGCGCCGGTCAGCAACAAAATCGCAGATGGTGAAGTCGGTTTCATGGCCGACACCGCTCACGGTGGGAATGGGGCTGGCGGCCACGGCACGGGCAACGATTTCTTCGTTGAACGACCACAAGTCTTCGATGCTGCCGCCACCACGGCAGATGATCAGCACTTCTACCTCACGGCGCGCGGAGGCTTGCTGGATGGCGGCGGCAATTTGCCGTGCTGAACCCTCACCTTGCACCTGGGTGGGATAGAGGATGACCGGAATGCCGGGCATGCGTCGTGCCAGCGTGGTGACGACGTCGCGCAGCGCCGCCGCTGCTGGTGAGGTGACAATGCCAATGGCAGCTGGGTGTGCCGGGAGAGGGCGCTTGCGGGCAGTGTCAAACAGGCCTTCGGCACTCAGCTGGGCCTTGAGTTTTTCGAAGGCTTCATACAGGCGGCCCAGACCGGCGGAGCGCATGGTATCGACGTTGATCTGGAAGTCGCCTCGTGCTTCGTACAGGGTCACCACACCCTTGAGTTCGACCTGCATGCCTTCATTCAGGCGGAAGGGCAGCAAGCTCACCTTGTGGCGGAACATGACGCAGCGTACTTGCGCGCCGCCATCCTTGAGCGAGAAGTAGGCGTGGCCGGAAGCCGCGAGAGTCAGATTGGATATTTCACCGCCTATCCACATGGGCGGCAGACCGGATTCGAGCAGGTCGCGGGCCATGCGATTCAGCGAGCTGACGCTGATGACATCGTTGGCCGAAGTATTGAAATTCATGGTTGTCAAGTCATCCACAGCGTTAATCCCGTTTTTTGTCGTCTGTAAATTGTCGGACAATACATCGGACAATAGGCTTGTCGCTTTTGGAAAATATATTTAAAAACAGTAACTTAAAATGTTTGCCCAAATTGCGGGCAGTCGCAGGAAAGTGCCGTGGCGGCAAGACTTTCCAGTGCTGTTCACAAGCTTATCAACAAAGTTATCCACAGCATCTGTGGATGCCACCAAATTTCCCTTAGAAAATCAGGCCTTAGCAGGCTTACTTACATTGTTTTGAGAAATATCACATTTCCCGACCTCCAAGCCTCAGCCTACGGTTGCCGAGATGTCTGGCAACCGCTAAAGTTTAGCGTTTAGCTAAAGCTCTGGAGAATGTTTCGTGTGGTCAATCATTGAAGCGGCCGGCTGGCCGATCTGGACCATCATTCTGGCCTCGGTCATTTCGCTGGCCATCATCTTCGAGCGCCTGTTCAGTTTGCGCGCTGCGCTGATTGTGCCGGAAGGGCTGCTGGCACAGACTGTAACCGAATATCGCCGGGTTGGCGCTTCCGCCGAACTGCTGCAGTTACTCAATAATCACTCGCCACTGGGGCGCTTGTTCGCTGCCGGCCTGCGCAATGTCAGTGTCAGCCGGGAAGTGATGAAAGACGCCATCGAGGACGAAGGCCGGGTGGTGGCCCATCAGCTGGAACGCTTTCTCAATACCCTGGGCACGATTGCCGCCATGGCCCCCTTGCTGGGCCTGCTGGGCACCGTGATCGGCATGATCGAGATTTTTGGCTCGCAAGCGCCGGGCGGTTCCAGTAATCCGCAGCAGCTGGCACATGGTATTTCCATTGCGCTGTACAACACCGCCTTCGGTCTGATCGTGGCCATTCCCAGCATGATGTTCTATCGCCATTTCCGTGCCCGTGTGGATGGTCTGCTGGTGGAGATGGAGGCCCAGGCGGTCAAACTGGTGGAAGTGCTGCATGGCGAACGCCAGAATGGTCACAAGTCATGAACTTCCGCCGCGGCCGGCATCGCGAGGAGCCGGAGATCAATTTCATTCCGATGATTGATCTGCTGCTGGTGATCCTGATTTTCCTGATGGTCACCACCACCTATTCCAAATTTGCCGAGATGAAGGTCAACCTGCCCAGTGCGCAGGGAGAAACCAGCCAGCAGACCGCAAGCCCGATTAACGTCGCGGTCGCTGCCAGCGGTGAAATGGAAGTGGCCGGTCACAAACTGGC
>JAFANL010000257.1 GCA_019232735.1 Aquitalea sp.
GCCCTTAGTATGAAAACAAAAATGATGGGCCTGACCCTGGTCATGCTGCTTGGCCTGGCTTTGTTTGGTGCTTGGTCTGTGTGGCAGGTAAGAGAAGAAATCCTGGCGCAAAAGCGCCAGGCGCTGCAGGCGTTGGTTGAAACAGCCAGCAATGTCATTCAGCAGCAATACCAGTTGGCGCAGGATGGCAAGGTCAGTACCCAGGAGGCACAGAACCGGGCCAGGGACATTCTGCGCAGTAGCCGCTTTAACCATGGCGTGGACTATTTCTTCATCTACGATTTCAATGGCCTCAACATCATGCATGGCGGCAAGCGTAGCCGGGAAGGCAAGAACTTTCTGGACGTTGCCGACCCGGCGGGCAAGCATTACATCAGTGACTGGATCACCCAGTTGCGGGCGCATGGCAGTGCCGAAATGGACTATCAGTTTCCCAAGCCAGGCAGTACCGAGCCGCTGCCGAAGATTTCCTATGCCAAATCCTTCGAGCCTTGGGGCTGGTGGCTGGGCACCGGGGTGTATATCGAGGACGTGAATGCAGAATTCCTGCGTGCAGCCGCCCGTTCTTTTACCTTTCTGCTGGTTTTGGTGCTGGGCCTGGGCTGGCTGAGCTGGACGATCGGCCGTAGCGTCATTGCTGCCATTGGTGGCGAACCTGGCCTGGCCGCGCAGCAGGTGGGCAAGCTGTCGCAAGGTGATCTGACCCAGGTTTTCACCACCACCAACCAGCAGGGTAGCCTGCTGAACTCCTTGTCCCAGCTACAGCAGCGGCTGCGCAGTATTGTGGCCACGCTGCATGGCACCACCGCCCAGTTGCATGGCCAGTCCAGCACGCTGAGCCATTCCTCGCAGGCCATTGAAGCCGCCGCCAGTTCCGAGATGAAATCAAGCATGGAAACGGCACAGCTGGTGACGCGCCTGCTGGACCGCATCCATGATGTGTCGGCCATCGCTCATCGCAGCTTCACCAATTCGGAGCAGACCCTGCAACAGACACAACGTGGCCAGGCGGTGGTGGAACAGGTGAATGTGGAAATCGCCGATGTCACCACCGCGGTACAGGAATCCACCAATCGCATCGAGCAGCTGCAAAGCCGTTCGCAGGAGATTGGCAAGATTACACAGGTGATTGCCGAAATTGCCGGACAAATCAATCTGCTGGCCCTCAATGCCGCTATCGAGGCCGCCCGGGCAGGTGAGAGCGGGCGTGGTTTTGCCGTGGTGGCCGATGAGGTGCGCAAACTGGCGGAGCGGACCAGCAAGGAAACCAGTGAAATTGCCCACATGATTGATGCCATTCAGCAGGAAACCCGTTCGGCGGTGGAGGCCATGACCAGCGCCTCGCCCCGGGTGGCCAGTGCCTATGATCTGGCCCGCGATGCCGCGCAGTCGTTGACGGAGATTCGCAAGGAGGCGGAGGACTCCTTCCGCAATGCCCAGCTGGTGGCCAATGCCAATCAGGAGCAGGAAAGTACGGTGGAGGAAATTTCCCTGCAGATGAAGCGCATTGTCAGCATGATCGAGGAAACGGGCAGCGTTTCAGCCAATAATGCCCAATCCGCCCAGCAATTGCTGGCCTTGTCGGTGCAATTGCAAGAGCAGGTGGAATTCTTCCGTACCTGAAGCGCAGGCCAAGGCGGCCTCGCGCTACAAAAAACCAACAATGTGGGACCGCACTTTGCTGTACCGTGCGGTACTGGCAGTTGTGACTGCTGCTCCTCATGTTGTACGGATCGAGTCGAAGATGGAAGAAATCACCGTATATGCTTTTCCGGTTTTCCTGCTGTTGATGCTGGTGGAACTGGGTTATGGGCTGGCCGTTGGCCGCAATACCTATCGTCTTAACGATGCCCTCAGCAGCTTGAGCCAGGGCCTGCTGAGCCAGCTGGTGGCCTGCCTGAGCCGGCTGTTCCAGATCGGTCTGTATGCCTTTACCTGGCGCAAGCTGGCGCTGTTTCCCCATGCCGCCTTGTGGAGCAGTGCGGGTGGCTGGTTACTGGCCATTGTGATGTTTGATTTCTGCGACTACTGGCTGCACCGGGTGGGGCATGAAAGCGCGGTATTCTGGGCGGCCCATGCCGTGCATCACCAGAGCCAGGATTTCAATCTCTCTACCGCATTGCGGCAGGAAAGCACGGTCGCTTTTCTGGGGTGGCCGTTTTATTTGCCGATGGCGCTGGCTGGCGTAGCGCCGGAGCAGTTTGCTCTTGCCGGCCTGATCGTGCTGCTCTATCAGTTCTGGATCCACACCGAGCACATCGGCAAACTGGGCTGGTTTGACCGGTTTTTCTCTTCTCCGTCCAATCACCGTGTTCACCATGCGGTGAACGACCAGTATCTGGACAAGAACTATGGCGGGATGCTGATTATCTGGGACCGTCTGTTCGGCACCTTCATCGAAGAAGATGAAGCGCCGGTCTATGGTACGCGCACGCCGCTCAATAGCTGGAATCCGCTCTGGGCTGTGGCTTCGTCCTATGTTCCCATCTGGCGGCTGGCCTGCCGCGCGCCACGTTGGCAGGACAAGTTCAAGGTGTGGTTCAAGGCTCCCGGCTGGCTGCCGGCTGGCGTGCGTGACGATGGACCTGCTTTCGACCTGCAGCGTGCCCGTCAGCGTTTCGACCCGCCACTGGCGGCAGGCGTGGCTCCGGTGGCCTTGTTGCAATTCGCCGGATTGACTGTGGCCGGTGCAGCCTATCTGTGGCTGAGCGATGATCTGGACAATGTGCTGCTGTGGGGCTGGGCCTTGCTGTTGATCGCGGCCTTGTGCGGGCTGGGCAGCCTGTTGCAGGGCCGCTTGCGTCCGACTTGGCTGCTGTTGCTGGATGGTGTGTTGCTGGCACTGGCAGGGGGCCTGTCATTCGCTGGCTGAGTACATGCTGCAAGAACCGACAAGCCGCCGGGCTTGTCCTTGCTGGCAGGCCATCCATGGGCAACAGCTTGTCCAGGCTGTGTTTCCCCTGGTTTTGCCTGCTGGCCGCATTTTTGTTGTGCTCCCCGAACGTGGCCAAGGCGGCAGAAGCCAAGCCGTTGGTACTGGCGTTCAATACCTTCTCTCCATGGAAAACGCTGGATGCACAGGGCCAGCCCGCAGGGCCCTATACCGAGATTGTCAAAATGCTGGCGCAGCGGCTATCCGCACGGCTGGTGATTTTGCCCTGCCCTATCCAGCGTTGCCTGCAGGCCATGCAGCAGGGGCAGGCGGATGTCGTGATCGGTGTGCGTAACAGTGCAGACCGCGATAGCTATATCGACTTCATCGACCCACCTTATGCGCCGGCTACGCCACTGGCCATTTATCTGCGGCGCAATGATTCCCGCCATGTACAGCGTTATGCCGATCTTTATGCACTGAATCTGGGGGTGGTCGAAGGGGTCAGCTATCTGCCCTTGCTGGATCATGACAAACGCATACAGCGTGATTTTGCCCCCAATAGTCTGTCCAATTTTCGCAAGCTGCTGGCCGGTCGGGTGGATGCCATCATTGCTAGCCGCGGTAATGCGGAGGCGCTTATCCTTGCCCAGGGCTGGCAGAGCCAGCTGAAGCGGCAGCCCTTGTTGCTGGATGGTCAGGATGAACGTCGGCTGGGGCTGGCGCGCCATTCCGTCTGGTATCCACAACGGGCACGGTTCAGCACCATTTTGCAAAGCATGCTGCAGGATGGCAGCATCGCCCGCTTGCTGGCCGCTGCGGCAGCGTACTGACCTTTCCTTGCCTCATTTTACCCACGGATGATCTCGCCAGAACGGCAGTCATGCCCGATCTTGCCCGGATGAGGGGCTGGCAAGTTGCTTATCCTTATGCTGCGGTGCAAGGTAAAACACTTTCCATGCCGCAGCTTCGCTGAATTCCCTTTTGTTTATAAGACCTTGGTGCTAATGGTTAACCCTGCTTTACAAGCGGCGGCACGAACCGTTAGTGTCCATACACAAGGTGCTTTCCCATAACCGGCGCTGCCTTTGGCACGGTCTTTCGCTTGCGCGGACGGACTGGTGACAGGGGATGGTGATGCCGGCTCCAGCCTCTTCCGCGTCGCAGCGATCCTGCCCGGATACCCCGCCGTCTTGACCGGATTGTCAGACGGTATATGGTAGGCAAATGTCGCAATTGTGTAAAAATATTGCGCAAAATCAACATTCGTGTTTTTAATAGAATTCAAACGCTCGTTCGAAAAGGCCTCGCACGGGCGTTCGCTATCTTTTGGGTTTTGTTTTTTGTCATTTCACATTGCAGGAGAATCAGACCATGCAGATCGCTATTCCGGCCGAAAGGCTGGCTGGTGAAAAACGCGTGGCCGCAACACCGGAAACGGTGAAAAAGCTGGTTGCCATGGGTCACACCGTGGTGGTCGAGCAGGGAGCCGGGCAGTTTGCCGCAGCTCCCGACGCGGCTTACGTTGAAGTGGGGGCCAGCATTGCTCCCGATCGTGCCCAGGCACTGGCTCAGGCCGACATCGTGCTGACGGTGCGTCCGCTGGACGAAGCCGGCATTGCCGAGCTGAAATCCGGCGCGGTGCTGATCGGTCAACTAGCCCCGTATCAGAACAGCACTTTCCCGCAACTGGCCGCGCGCAAGGTGTCCGCCTTTGCCATGGAACTGCTGCCGCGTACCACGCGTGCGCAGAGCATGGACGTGCTGTCCAGCCAGAACAACATCGCCGGTTACAAGGCGGTGCTGCTGGCCACCCATTACTACCCGCGTTTCATGCCCATGCTGATGACAGCAGCCGGCACGGTGAAACCGGCCAAGGTGCTGATCATGGGTGTGGGTGTGGCCGGTTTGCAGGCCATCGCCACGGCCAAGCGGCTGGGGGCTGTGGTGGAAGCCACCGACGTGCGTCCTTCCACCAAGGAGCAGGTGGAATCGCTGGGCGGCAAGTTCATCGAAGTACCGATGACCGATGAAGAAAAAGCCGCCAGCGATGGCGTGTACGCCAAGGAAATGTCAGACGACTACAAGCGTCGCCAGGCCGAACTGGTGAGCAAGCACGCCCGCGCTGCCGACATCATCATCACCACTGCGCTGATTCCGGGCAAAAAGGCCCCGACGCTGATCAGCGCCGACATCGTGGCAGCGATGAAGCCGGGCTCGGTCATCATCGACATCGCGGCGGAAGCCGGTGGCAACTGTGAACGCACCCAGCCGGGTGAGGTGGTGGTCACCGACAACCACGTCACCGTGGTGGGCCAGTTCAACCTGCCGGGCGAACTGGCGGCGGATGCCTCCAGCCTGTATGCCAAGAACCTGCTGACTTTCCTGTCGCTGATGCTGAGCAAGGAAGGTTTCACCCTCAATCTGGAAGACGACCTGCTGGCGGCCACCCTGGTGACCCACGACGGCCAGGTGCGTTTCCCGGCGGCCAACTAAGGAGAACCAAGATGGTCGATCCCTTTATCGCCAGCCTTACCGTCTTCGTGCTGGCCGTGTTTGTCGGCTACCACGTGGTGTGGAACGTCACCCCGGCGCTGCATACCCCGCTAATGGCGGTGACCAATGCCATTTCCGGCATCATCATCGTCGGCGCCATGCTGCAGGTGGTGGACATCAACGGTTCCGAAATCACCCTCACCTCGGTGCTGGGTACCATCGGCATCTTCCTGGCCAGTATCAACATCTTCGGCGGCTTCATGGTCACCCAGCGCATGCTGGACATGTTCAAGAAGAAGAAAAA
>JAFANL010000111.1 GCA_019232735.1 Aquitalea sp.
ACTTCCAGCGTGGCGGTACGGCCGATGATGTCCTTGGCGCGGGCCGTGTCCTGGATGCCAGGCAGCTCGACCACGATGCGGTTGGGGCCAGCCTGCTGGATGATGGGCTCGGAGGTGCCCAGCTCATTCACCCGGTTGTGCAGGGTGGATATGTTCTGCTTGACGGCATCGCCCTGGATCTTGACGACTTCTTCCGGCTTCAGCGTGGCGGTCAGCTTGTAGGCGGCATCGTCACTGTTCAGCACCAGGGTGGGCAGGGTGCGGCTGACCACATTCTGTGCGGCCTTCAGCGTGTCGGCGTCACGCAGTTGCACTTCCAGCACATTGCCGTTGCGCTTGATGGTGCCGTAGCGCACTTGCTTGTTCTTCAGCTCGCGGCGGATGTCGCCAGCGTAGCGCTCCATCGTCTTGTCGATGGCAGCCTGCATGTCAACCTGCAGCAGGAAATGCACGCCACCGCGCAAGTCCAGGCCCAGGAACATGGGGTAGGCCTTCATGTCGGCCAGCCACTGCGGCGAAGCCGGCAGCAGGTTCAGCGCGATGATGTAGCTGTCACCCAGCGCATGCTGGATGGCATCGCGTGCCTTGATCTGGGTGTCGGCATCCTTGAAGCGGATCTTCAGGCTGCTGCCGTCCAGGTAAAGACCGTCCGGGCTGATGTTCTGGGCTTTCAGAGCCTCTTCCACGCGGCCCATCAGGGCGGTGTCCACCGGAATGGACTGGCGGGTGCTGGAGACCTGTACCGCGGGAGTCTCGCCGTAGAAGTTGGGCAGCGTGTAGATCGTGGCAATGATCAGGGCTACCGCAATGACGAGGTATTTCCAGAGAGGATAGCGGTTCATGAGTGATATCGGGGCTAGGAAATGAAACTGGCCGTCGCCCGGTCATTGCCGGGGCCGACGGCCGTCCTGGGGAATTACAGGGACTTCAGCGTGCCCTTTTCCACCTTGCCGGTAACGGCCGGGCGCTGCACATTGATTTCCACGCCATTGGCGATTTCCAGGGTCAGGAACTGTTCGCCGGTTTTCACCACGCGGCCCAGAATGCCACCCTGGGTAATGACTTCGTCACCCTTCTGGATTTCCGACAGCATCTTTTGGTGCTCTTTCATCTTTTTCTGCTGCGGACGGACCATCAGGAACCAGAACAGCACGAAAATGACGATCATGGGCAGGAAAGACATGATGTCGAAACCACCCGGTGCAGCACCGGCGGCGAAGGCTTTATCGATAAAGGGCATGGATTTGCTCCCTTGTTATAGTGTTGATGGTGAAACAAACGGGCCATTGTAGCCACGCTGCGTGTCTTTTCCAACCGTTGGGCATGCCCGCAGGCTCAGACCCGCCCCCTTGCGTGGCGGTTCCCGGACTCAGGCCACCCCGCGCGCGCGCTTGGCGGCGAACTCCAGGCGGAAGTCTTCGAAGCGGTCTTCCTCGATGGCCTTGCGCATTTCGCGCATCAGCTCCTGGTAGTAATGCAGGTTGTGGATGGTGTTCAGGCGTGCACCCAGAATCTCGCCCACGCGGTGCAGGTGATGCAGGTAGGCGCGGCTGAAGTTGCGGCAGGCATAGCAGCTGCATTCTTCGTCCAGCGGCTTCTTGTCATCCTTGTAGCGTGCGTTCTTGATCTTCACGTCGCCGTACTGGGTGAAGATCCAGCCATTGCGCGCATTGCGGGTGGGCATCACGCAGTCGAACATGTCGATGCCGTTGGCCACGCCGTGCACCAGGTCCTCCGGCGTGCCCACGCCCATCAGGTAGTGCGGCTTGTCGGCCGGCAGCATGCCGTTCAGCTCGTTCAGCATGCGGTACATTTCCGGCTTGGGCTCGCCCACCGACAGGCCGCCGATGGCGTAGCCGTCAAAGCCCACCTGCAGCAGGCCTTCCAGCGATTCCTGGCGCAAATCGGTATACAGGTTGCCCTGCACGATGCCAAACAGGGCGTTGGGATTTTTCAGGTCGTCAAAGGCGCGGCGTGAGCGCTCGGCCCAGCGCAGGCTCATTTGCAGCGATTTCTGTGCGGTATTGTGATCGACCTGACCCGGTGTGCATTCGTCCAGCTGCATCACGATGTCCGAATTGAGCACGGTCTGGATCTTCATCGAGATTTCCGGGCTCAAAAACAGCTTGTTGCCGTTGATCGGGCTCTGGAAGGTGCAGCCTTCCTCGGTCAGCTTGCGCATGTCGGCCAGGCTGAATACCTGGAAACCGCCGGAGTCGGTCAGGATGGGTTTGTCCCAGCCGATGAACTCATGCAGGCCGCCAAATTGCTCGATCACTTCCAGTCCCGGGCGCAGCCACAGGTGGAAGGTGTTGCCCAGAATGATCTGCGCGCCGATATCGTTCAGCTCCACCGGGCTCATGGCCTTGACCGAGCCATAGGTGCCTACCGGCTGGAAAACCGGGGTTTCCACGGTGCCGTGGTTGAGCTCCAGAGTCCCGCGGCGGGCGCCGCCGGACGTTTTGTGTACGGTAAACTTCAGCATGTGATGTATTTGTTATGCAAAATCAGCGCGCTAGTATACAGCAAGCCGGGCGCAGCGGTGTTGACCTGCAAAAGACGCTTGCATTTTGGTGGGTGGGCCATTAGTATTGCTGCCTCGACGACAGGCACGTAGCTCAGCTGGTTAGAGCACCACCTTGACATGGTGGGGGTCGTTGGTTCGAGTCCAATCGTGCCTACCAACATATTCAGCATGGAGTCATCGCAAGTGAAACACTGGCGAACTACCACAACCCGACATTCTCACGCTAGCTGAGCCTTGCGGGTTGTACCATGCAAAAAAAGAGCGGCTCAGGCCGCTCTTTTTTTTTACCTTTCGAAAATTGATATTACGCCCTGTTTGGAGTTGACATGTCTGACATTCGCCTGCCTGACGGCTCGGTTCGATCCTTCGACAAACCGGTAACGGTTCATGAAGTGGCTGCGTCCATCGGTACCGGTCTGGCGCGCGCCGCGCTGGCGGGTCGCGTCGATGGCGTGCTGGTGGATACCTCGTACAGCATCGATCGCAATGCCGATCTGGCCATCGTGACCGACAAGGATGCCGATGGCCTTGGCATCATCCGCCACTCTACTGCCCACTTGCTGGCTTATGCGGTGAAGGAGCTGTTCCCGGAGGCGCAGGTCACCATCGGGCCGGAAATCGAAAATGGTTTCTACTACGACTTTGCCTACAAGCGCCCGTTTACCCCGGAAGACCTGGTCGCCATCGAAAAGAAGATGAGCGAACTGGCCAAGAAGGATATTCCGGTCGAGCGTTACGAGTTGTCGCGTGACGAGGCTGTGGCCTACTTCAAGAGCATTGGTGAAGCCTACAAGGCCGAGATCATCGAATCCATTCC
>JAFANL010000113.1 GCA_019232735.1 Aquitalea sp.
TGCGCCAGCAGGCTGCTTTGCTCCGCCATGTCGCGAATGCGCAAGCCCAGGCTGCCAATGTCATCAATGGCGCGGCCCAGTTTTTGCAGCTCCCGCACCGTGCTTTCCAGTTTTCCTTGCAGGCGCTCCAGCGTGATCCCGGTGGGCTGCTGGCTTTGCTGCAGCAGGTCGGCGGTCAGCCCGGCCAGTAGTTGCGCCACTTGCTGGCTTTGCTCGCCATACTGGATTTGCTGCCGGGTCTGTTCCACCACGCGGGTAGTCAGCTCCAGCACTTGCTGGCTCTGGCCTTCGCTGTGAATGGCAGAGACATGCACGTCCTGCATCACCTCCAGCAGCTTGTCCAGCGCCAGATTGACATGCTGTGCGGCCTGGCCCAGCTCATCCTTGCTGCTGTCCGGCAGGCGTGCCGCGGTATTGCCGGCGGCAATCCGGTCGGCTGCCTGGCAGATCATCAGAATACGGTTTTTCAGCGTACGCGCAGCTGCCAGTTGCAGCAGCACGACCACGGTGCCCACCAGCACCAGGGGGCCGAGAATGGCGAACAGCAGGCGGCCAACGGTAGCCTGCATATCAGCTTCCACCACGGCCAGGCCATTGTGCTCGGCCTGCAGTTGCTGATCGATGGTTTCGATCAGCGGCAACATGTGCATCTTGTAGGCGGCATCGGGAATATTGAGCGCGTCTTCCGGCGAGGTTTCCGCAATCTTCAGCGCACTGGAAATCTGGCGGGTGAAGGCATCCCAGCGCTGCGCCAGTACCTGGCCGAAGGGCTCGCGGGCTGCGGCTGGCAGGGCGGGCAGGATCTCCTCGCGCAGCTGATTGACCTGCCGGCTGGTATCGGCCAGCTGCCGGGTGGTGCTATCCAGCATGGGATCGGCGCGGGCCAGGCTGAGCATGGCCGCTTTCAGTTCGTTCAGATGGGCCGATAAGGCCTGCCGCTGGCGGTATTGTTCAAACTGTTGGGTCAGCGAATAAAGCTGTACCCCCGTCAGGGACAAGGCCAGCACCAGGCTGAGCAGGGTGAAAGCAATGGTAAGCCACAGGCGTTTGACGAGCGTCATGGCAGCTGCCCGGAATAAAAGCCAACACGCTACGGCATGATAATGACGTGCGGATGACAGTTTTATTGCACGGGCAGGCTGCTTAGTGGGCTTGCAGGCGGAACCAGCTCAGTGCCTGGTTCAACACCCCGGCGGATTCGGCCAGCTGGTGCATGACCGGACTGGCATCCCGCATCTGCTCATCAATGGTGCTGGCCAGATGGGCCAGTTCCAGACCGTGCTGGCGAATGCTGTTGCCGGCTTCGCTCTGTTGCAGGCGGGAATGGCTGATGTGGCCCATCAGCGTATCCAGCTGTGCCAGGGTTTCGTCCACGCTGGACAGGGCGGTATCCAGCGAATGCTGGGCATGCTGGTTGTCATGGCTGGCCTTGCCGGCAGTGTCGATGGCCTCTCCCAGCGACTGCTTGACGGTTTCCACCTTGCTCAGGCTGTCGAAAATACGCGAAGTGGCGCTGGCCGTGCGCTCGGACAGCTTGCGTACTTCATCAGCCACCACGGCGAAGCCACGGCCCTGCTCGCCGGCACGGGCGGCTTCAATGGCGGCATTGAGCGCCAGCAGATTGGTCTGGTCGGCCACATCGCGAATCAGGGTGCTGATCTGGGCAATGTCATCAATGGACTGGTTAAGTTGTTGCATCTCCTGCATGGCACTGTCGATGCGGGCGGCCAGATGCTGCATGGCCTGTGCGTTGGCATGGCCAAGCTGGCGCGCCTGATCGGTGCGTTGCAAGGCCTGGCGTGAGCCGGCTTCAGCCTGTTCGATGAATTGCGCCACGCTGTCAGCCTGGCTGGCAATCTGGGCCGCTGCTTCATTGCTCAGATTGGCCTTGCCGGTTTGCAGGCGGCTGGCATCCGCCGCCTGGCTGGTCAGCAATTGCAGATGCTGGCTGTCGCGCTGATTACGGCTGGCATGCTGGTGTACATTGGCCAGCAATTCGCCCAGCCGTTCCAGAAAACGGTTGATGCGGCTGGACATTTGCGCCAGCTCGTCCTTGCCGTTGGTGGGCAGCCGGGCGGCCAGATTGCCCTCACTCAAGGCATCCACCGCCAGCCCCATGGCGGCGATTTGCAACTTCAGCCGTCGTGCCAGCGCCAGTTGAATCACCACCACGGCCAGGCTGGCCAGGGCTAGCGGTCCCAGGATGAAAACGGCCAGCCGAGCCAGCATGCCGTGCATGGCCGCTTCTTCACTGGCCTGACTACGGCTGGCTTGATCCAGCTGGTGGTCCAGCAAGGCGACCAGCGGTACCAGGCTTTGCTGGTAGGCTTGTTCGGGGATGGACAGCGCATCTTGCGGGGCGCTTTCGGCAATGGTCAGCGCGCTTTCCAGATTGCGGGTGTATTGCTGCCATAGCTGGCTGCTTTGCTCGGTAAATGGCTTGGCCTGCGCTTCGGGCAGAACGGCGGCGATGGCCGGAGAGAGGCGGGCGACTTGCTGCTTGACCTGCTGCAGGTGTTTGGCCGTATCCGGCTGTAGTGGATCGGCACGGGCCAGGCTGAGCACACCGGCCTTGAACTGATACAGGTTGGCAGCCAGTTGCTGGTGCTGGCTATAGTCATCCACGTGCTGGGTAAGGGAGAACAGTTGTTGGCTGGTAACCGCCAACACGATAAGCAGGCTGGCTACGGTAAACAGAATGGTCAGCCATAAACGCTTGATCAGGGACATGTTTCGCTGCTTCTACACTGGAGATGCGCGCAGTGTAGACCCTGAAAATGACATTCCTGTTACCTGACTTAACTGTTAACTGTTGGAAGTAAAGCAATAAACTGTGATTTATTTAATGTCTTGTTTAAATAGTTGATTAAAAATAATGGCGACCAGGCTCAAGGCTCGCACAGCAGCAGGCAATGTTGGCCATCGATGTCGAAATGCCCCTCCACCTGCATGCCCAGCCGGGCGTGGGCACGCAGTGAAGCCTGATTGCTGGCATTGATAAACAACAGGGCCTTGTGGCCGGGCAATTGCTGGCGGACGTGTTGCCATAAGGTGGCCAGCAAACCCCGGCCACGCCCGCGTGGAGCAATGCAGACCGGGCCATAGAAATAAAATGGTGTGCTGCCTTGATGGTGCAGGGCCATGGCGGCAGAGACGGGGGACTCCAGGCGTGTGGCATGGCTGGTGAACAACACGCCCAGCAGGCCGGCTTCGTCCTCGGCCAGGATGACCGGCATGTCATCCTCCATGGCCTGCTCTAGCCAGTGGCGGATTTTTTCCAGCGGAAAATCACCATGCAGGGTGCCACCCTGGCTGCTGCTGTCCGGCAGCATCAATGCGGCAATGGCCGCGGCATCCGCGATCTTGGCATGACGCAATTGCAATGGCATGGTGGTTTCTCCGGCTGTGGAGCTTATGACTCCAGATTGGGTTTGTGCTTGTTAGCCACGCGGATGTAGTGCTCGGCCGAGTATTTGAAGTAGGCCAGTTCTTGCTCGGTCAGTTTGCGGGCCTGCTTGACCGGATTGCCCAGATACAGATAGCCGGTTTCCAGTCGCTTGCCCGGCGGCACCAGGCTGCCGGCGCCAATCAGCACCCGGTCTTCAATCACCGCGCGATCCAGAATAATAGTACCGATGCCCACCAACACCTCATCGCCAATGGTACAGCCATGCAGGGTGACATGATGGCCGATGGTGACATGCTTGCCGATATGCAGCGGTGCGCCCACCGGGTCGCTGTCGCGCTTGTGGGTGACATGCAGCATGGCAAAGTCCTGGATATTGCTACCCTCGCCGATATGAATGGCATTGACGTCGCCCCGGATCACGGCAAACGGCCATACCGAGGCATTGTCCGCCAGCGTGACATCGCCGATCACCACGGCTGCCGGGTCGATATAGCAGGAGTCGGCAATCTGCGGTGCGCTGCCATCGTAGGGGCGGATATTGCGATTCATCAGAACGTCCTCATCTAACAGGTTCAGGATTCCCTATCATATAGCAATGGTTGTAGGCTGTTTGGCAGGCTACAACCTATTTCGATACCGGCACCGTGCTCCGCCAGCAATGCCGCTTGCCCACAGGAAGTGAACAATGAGCCAGAACCCGCTGCTCGATTTTTCCGGTTTGCCCCGTTTTGCCGACATCCGCCCCGAACATATCAGCCCGGCCATCGAACAGCTGCTGAGCGAGGCGCGTCACACCGTGGCGCAGCTGACTGCGCACGTGGATAGCCCGAGCTGGGAAAACTTTGTCGATCCGCTTACCGATGCCACCGAACGCCTGTCGCGGGCCTGGGGCGTGGTGGGACATCTGAATGCCGTGGTGAACACCCCGGAACTGCGTGATGCCTACAACGCCAATATCGCACCCATTTCCAC
>JAFANL010000114.1 GCA_019232735.1 Aquitalea sp.
GGGCGGGGTAGCCCAGTGGCAGGGTGGTTTTGTCATGAATGTGGCCGAAGGGGATGCCGGTAAGGACAGGGATGCGTAGCTGACTGCGTAACTGGGCAATGACGCTGTCCAGCGTGTAGCCGGCATCATAGGCATCCACGATGCGGCCCATGGCAAAGTCGCCCAGGAAAATGGCTTTTTGCTGTTGCAGGATGCCGGCAAGATAGAGCTGCTGCAGCATGCGCTCCAGGCGATAGGGTTGCTCGCCCACATCTTCCAGAAACAACAATCCCCCCTGGATGTCCGGCAGGTAAGGGCTGCCCGTCAGGCTGGACAGCACGCTGAGATTGCCACCCCAGAATAGGCCTTCTCCCGATGCCTGATGTGCCTGCGGGGTGGGGGTGAAGATGTTCCAGTCAGCAGTGGTCGTGGCCTGGATGAAATGCTGCATGGTCATCGGACTGACGTTGCGAGCGCCGAAGTCGCTGTACAACATGGGGCCGGCAAAGCTGCCAACGCCACCCTTGGCCAGCAGTGCAAGCTGGATGGCGGTGAAGTCGCTATAGCCCATGATCTGGGTGCCTGCTTCCTTGAGCATGGGGCACAGCCGGGCGTAGTCGATATGTGGCAGCAGGCGGCAGGCACCGTAGCCACCTCGACCCGCCAGCAGCATGCGCGGCATGTCCTGCCGCGCGGTCAGCTGGTTGAGGTCCTGCAGTCTCTCCTGATCACTGCCGGCAAAACGTTGGTACTGACGATCGATTGCACTACGGTTGCTGATGCTGAACCCTGCTTTTTGCAATCGCTCCACGCCGTGTTGGCGTTGCATGGCATTGGGCAGTGTTCCGGAGCAGGCGAGCAGCGCAATTTCGTTGTTTTGCAAGGGCATGGCGGTATGTTCGGGTGTGGAGATGGCGGGTTGATGTGGGTTTGTGCCGCAGGCTTGCAGCAGGCCGGCGCTGGCCGCGGTGAAGCCTCGCTGCAGCAGCGTTCGGCGGCTAATGGGCGTGGCGTGCAAGATTGATGAGGGCAAGCAGTCTCTCGGGATGTTTGCGGGTCAACTCTGTTTCTGACGAATGGCCAGCAAGGCCTGGTTACGCAGCGTCTTGAGCAGGTTGAGTTCGTCCGGGTGCAAGGGCAGGCTGTGGGCCTGCTTCTTGTCGCCATACAGAAAGCCTATTTTCCTCTTTTCCAGTACCAGCGGAAAGATGATAAACGTTTGCGCCAGTCCGAGTTGCCGATACCAGGCTGGAATGTGGCTGCTGATGGCGGCTGCGCTGGCGTCTTCGATGAAAATGTCGACATTGCGCTCCATGGCAATACAGAAGGCATTGTCCTGCTGTTGCAGGTCGACCTTGAATTGTGGAAGCAGGGCTGCGGTGCCTTCGCCAAAGCCGAAACGGGCCTGCAGCATGTTTTGCCGCGGGTCTCTGGTGCAAAGCAGTACATGATCAAAGCCGACGGCGCGGTACATGATTTCCAGAATCATGCGCAGCAGGTCGTTGAGCTGGTAATTGCCCAGCAAGGTAGTGGTGATGTCCTGGATGCCGCTGGAGAGCAGAGATGTCGTTGCTGGTGTGGTATGGATATAGCTTGCTTCCAGTTCTGCGGCCGGAGTGGGAGGCTGGTTATCCGGGTGCGCTCCAAGCGTGGCGGTCTTGAGATGCTGGGCATTGCCTTGCAGTGTGGGTTCTCCGCTCCATTCGTACAAATAGTCGGCGAATTCGGCTTGTGCATCTGCAATTGCCTCGTGCAGGGTGTTGGCCTCCAGTACACAGGCGCGTTCATAACGTGTCAGTAAAGGCTGTACCTGGTTTGCACGCATGCCGGCAGGCCCGGCCAGCAAGTGGGTCAGTTCGTTGGCCAGATTGCTCAGCATGCGCAGTCTGGCGGCGCTGTGCTGAGGTTGGCGTACCGGACCTGCCGGGTAGGGTTCCAGGCTACTGACGATACGTTCCGGGAAGCTCCACATATCGGCGGTGCTGGCGCCGAGTGTGGCATAGGAAAGCCCGAAGGTATGTTGCACTGCTTGTGCGGCGCTGCTGCCAGCACTGATTTTTTTGTGAATCAGCCGGTATTCATTGCGGAAATAATAGACGCACAGCAGTTCCCCCAGTTGCTGGAACATGCCACAAATCAGGGCTTCTTCTGCTTCCTGCATCCGGCTGTGGCGTGCCAGGCTTCGGGCGAGCAGTCCGCAAAATAGCGCCTTGGTGGCGACATCCCGTACTTCCTGGGCATGGCTGCGGTTGTGCATGTGTTCGAATAGCAGCAGCGTCAAGGCCAGATTGCGGATGGTGTCGAAACCCAGAATCACGATGGCGCGCGACACCGTGCTGACCGAGCCGCCAAACTGACTGAAGTTGGCAGCGTTTACTACTTTGAGCAGCTTGTTGGTGAGCGAGAAGTCCTTGAGGATGATTTCCGCCAATACCTGCAAGCGTTCACTGTCGGCATTGCCGATATGGTTGATGGCGCTGATGGCTTGCGACAGTGCCGGGAAGTCCGGGCTGTGTCGCATGCGTTGCAGTAATTGTTCCAGTGCGGCTTGCTGGTTTCCTTCGGTACGGATGAAGCGCTGCTGGCGCGCCAGCCAGTCTTGAAGTTGGGCAAGACTGGTGCGGGTGATGGCGATGGCCGGGCCGGGGCAGTCCAGCAAGCTCTGGCACAGCTGCAGCAGTTCGGTGTCCAGATCCGGACACAGCTTTTGCAGGGCAAGGCTGCTGTAGGGGCGTCTGCTTAATAGTTGGTACAGCAGCTGGCCGGCTTGCTGAACGTTGCGGCGCTGCTGTTCGCCATCGTAGGCAATGGTGGCGTGCTGCCCCAGCAGACTGATTTGCCCGTGGGCGTCGATCAGGGTGTGTTCAGCATCCAGATGGGGTAGCGCCAGCTGTTGTAATTGCAGGTGCAGCAAGGCTTCCATGATATCGCAGGCCATGCCGGCAGCTGCTCGCGTATCCGGCTTGGCCTGCAGTGTCTGGGCCAGCATCTTGCTGTCGCCAGTGGGGTAGCAGGCGTATTGCTGATTGTTCAGGAGGGTGTTGCCGGATGGCGAGGCCAGCAGGCCGTGGCGGGGTGTGACGCTGCCGGACTCTGCTGGCGTGGGCATCAGCAGGAATTGCTGCCCGTCGGCGCTGGCCAGTAACAGCTGGCTGCCATCACTGCAATGGATGTGGCGTATTGGCTGGTATTCCGCATTATCGTTGTCGCGGTTCATGATGTGTTCTCCCTGTCTGTCACTATATGGCTTATTTGCTGATGTGACACGGGCGAATGAACGTTGCGTTATTGCTCTTTGGACTGAATTTTCACTTGGATAGTGCATATTGATATATCCAACTGGTTTTGGAAAATGCCCGGTGATCCGGTAAATTGAGCGTCAAGCAAATCATCATGCTGTGCTCATCAGGAGTGCAGGCAGCCCAGGAGCAGGCGGGAACCATGAATATCAGTCAACAGAAGCTGACTCACCTCAAGCAGCTGGAAGCCGAGTCGATTCATATCATTCGTGAAGTGGCCGCGGAATTTGAAAATCCGGTCATGTTGTACAGCATTGGCAAAGATTCGGCCGTGATGCTGCATCTGGCACGCAAGGCTTTTGCACCCGGCAAGCCGCCCTTCCCGTTGATGCATGTGGATACCACCTGGAAGTTCAAGGACATGTACGCACTGCGTGACAAGCAGGCCGCCGAAGGCTGGAACCTGATTGTGCACGTGAACGAAGATGGTGTGAAAGCCAACGTCAATCCCTTCACTGTGGGGAGTGCCAAGCATACCGACGTGATGAAGACTGAAGGTCTGAAGCAGGCGCTGAACAAATACGGTTTTGATGCGGCTTTTGGCGGCGCGCGTCGCGATGAGGAAAAGTCCCGCGCCAAGGAGCGTGTGTACTCCTTCCGCGACAAGAACCATCGCTGGGACCCGAAAAACCAGCGCCCGGAACTCTGGAATATCTACAACAGCAAGATCGACAAGGGCGAGAGCATCCGTGTGTTCCCGTTGTCCAACTGGACCGAGCTGGATATCTGGCAGTACATCTATCTGGAAAACATCGACATCGTACCGCTGTATTTTGCCGCCGAACGCGAAGTGGTGAATCTGAACGGCACACTGGTGATGATTGATGACGACCGCATCCTGGAATACCTGACGCCGGAGCAGAAAGCCAGCATCACCAAGAAGCAGGTACGTTTCCGTACGCTGGGCTGTTATCCGCTGACCGGTGCCGTGGAATCGACTGCCGCCACGCTGCCAGAGGTGATTCAGGAAATGCTGCTCACCACCACCAGCGAACGCCAGGGCCGACTGATCGACCATGATCAGGCGGGGTCGATGGAGAAGAAGAAGATGGAAGGCTACTTCTAAGCCTCGCTCCACCAGTCACCCTTCTGAAGAATTGATATCCGGCGCCCTGGCGACGGAATACAGCGGAAAGAACGATCATGTCTCACC
>JAFANL010000150.1 GCA_019232735.1 Aquitalea sp.
ACGCTGGCCACCCAGATCTGGGCCGACACCTCGGCCATGGCCTTTGCCGCCGCTGCGCCTTATGCGCTGATTCTCACCTTGCTGTCCATGCTATCCACCTGGCTGCTGATGATGCTGCTGGGACGCAATGCCATCGACCGCCTGGCCGCCGATGGCCACCCGGCTACAGGAGACACCCCTCATGTCTGAACTTTCCATCCAGGGCTTGTGCAAGCAATTTGGCCAGCAAGTGGTCATCGACCAGCTTGATCTGCACATTCCGTCCGGCTCACTGCTGGCCCTGCTGGGCCCCTCCGGCAGCGGCAAGACCACCCTGCTGCGCATGCTGTGCGGCTTTGAACGCTGCGATGCCGGCAGTATCAGCATTGGCGGGAAGCGGGTCAGCAGCGCCGGCATCCACCTGCCACCAGAGCAGCGCCGCATCGGCTATGTGCCACAGGAAGGTGCGCTCTTCCCCCACTTGAGCGTGGCCGACAACATCGTGTTCGGCCTGCCGCGCAGCCTGCGCAAGCAACGCCATCGCGTGGCCGAACTGCTGGACATGGTGGGACTGCCGGCCCACTTTGCCGACCGTGCGCCACAACAGCTGTCCGGCGGCCAGCAACAACGCGTGGCCCTGGCCCGCGCCCTGGCACCGGAACCGGCCGTGGTACTGCTGGACGAGCCGTTCTCGGCACTGGACACCGGACTGCGCAATGACACGCGCCAGGCGGTGCTACAGGCATTGAAAGCGGTGGGAGCCACTGCCGTACTGGTCACCCATGACCAGTCGGAAGCCCTGTCCAGTGGCGAACAGGTGGCTGTATTGTGGCAAGGCCGACTGTTGCAGCAGGACAGTCCGGCCAATCTCTATTGCCGCCCCCGCACGCCGGAACTGGCCGGTTTTCTGGGTGAATCCATCCTGCTGCCCGGCATTGCCGGTACGCTGACGGTGGAGTGTGAACTGGGCATGCTAGCCCAGCCGGAAGAGAATGCGCACGGCGCGGTAGAAGTGTTGATCCGGCCTGAACAGATTCGGATCAGCCCACCATCCCGGCAGCAGCCGCAGGCCAGAATTACCGGCATGGAGTATTTCGGCCACGATGCCACGCTGCACCTGGAATTGCTTGATGGCCGCCATGCCATCAAGGCGCGTACCACGGGCTGGCATGACTATCAGCCCGGACAGACCGTGAGCGTAAGTGTTGACGGACCGGTAACGGTCTTCAAGCGTTAAACACCAGCAGCGACGGGGCGGGCCGGATCCGACGGCGGAGCGCGGCAAGGTCAGGTCAGGTCAGCCCATCATGCCGCGGCAACCTGCCCTGCCCGCCCAGCTGCGTCCGGGACACCCAGGCAGGCCATTGCTTTGCGCAAGCCGCCATCGCTGCGAATCAGGCACTCAGACGCTGATCGCCAAACCAGTCCGCCAACATCTGCCGGATGGCCGTGGCATTGTATTTGGGCATGCGGCCATCCGCCCAGCAGGCGCGATCCAGATGGAAGTTATAGCGTTGGAATTCCGGCTCCTGGTTGAGCTGATTGCTCTGCGTATAGATTGCCACCCACGGATCGCCCTCGCGCCAGGCAATGGCCACCGGCACGCCCTCGACCTCGCCCGACCACAGCTGATCCGTTTCGCAGAAATGCACATCATCCAGCAGCACCATCTTGACCACCGGTGCCAGCACGCCCCGATCAGCATAGACCTGACGCAGATGGCGGCACAAACGCTCCTTGCTCCCCACCTCCGCCCGCGCGCCACGCAGCAGGAAATACTTGCAGCTACAGGTCAAGGCCGCCGGGTCGACCCGATAAACCTTGCCCTCGCTCACTGCACTGCTGACATTCACCACCGGTGCATCCAGCGGGGGAAAAGTAAGCCGATCACGAATATACGGCCACGGACGCCGCGTCCAGGCCTCATCCCGCCCGCGCCGCAAGGACAGCAGCACACCAGCATCCACACCGGGAATCCCGGCACCAGATTCCAGTCGCGCCTCCGGCTCAACCTTGCGCAACGCACCACCCAGTACGCCGGCCAGGGCAGCAACGGCAAACCCGGCCAGAACCAGCACGACAAACCACATAGCTACACCTCCCCGCTCCAGGCTGTTCAACACACCCTGTTGCATGCAGCACGCCGGTCGGGCGGCCATCTGCAGTCACAGACCGCAGCGCCACGAACTCAGCGCTACCATTTATTTTGTCCGCCCTCTTTCGTCCGTAACAACGCGAGGCGATTATTGCTGGATATATAAGTGTTGTAGTGCAATCAGTCGCTTTTATCGATCAAAAACAGCAGCAATCCTGAGATGACACCATAAAAAAACCGGCCGAAGCCGGTTTTTAGAAGCAAGAATGTCCCTCGATCAACGCGACTTGACGAAGGGAACGCCAATCGCCTTTGGTGCGACCGCGCGGCCGACAAAACCAGCCAGCAACAATACCGTCAGCACATAGGGAATCACCTGGATGGCCTGCGAGGGAATCTGGCCGATGATGGGCAGATCCACCCCTTCCAGCCGGATCTGCAAGGCATCGGCAAAAGCGAACAGCAAACAGCCCACCACCGCAGGCAAGGGGCGCCACTTGCCGAAGATCAGTGCCGCCAGCGCCAGAAAGCCCTTGCCGGCCGTCATTTCCTTGATGAAGGAGCCAGTCTGGTATACCGACAGGAAGGTACCGGCCAGGCCACACAGCACGCCACCCCAGAACAGGGCGATATAGCGCACCCGCGCCACGGAAATGCCGGCAGTATCCGCCGCATGCGGGTTCTCACCCACCGCACGCAGACGCAGACCAAAACGACTGCGGTACACCACCCAGCTCACCAGCGGAATGATCAGCAAGGTGAGGTAAACCAAAATGCTGTGGCCGGACAACAGCTTGCTATAGACATGGCCGATCACCGGTACATTGCTGAGCGCATCGGCAAACGGCAGGGTGATGTCGTGAAAACGCGCGTCGTCATCCAGCTGCGGCGTATTGCCGCCTTGCTGAAACCAGGCCAGCCCCAGCACCGGCGTGATGCCGGAGGCAATGGTATTGATGGCCATGCCGGAAATCAGCTGATTGCCGTTATAAGTGACGGACACAAAGGCATGCACCATGGCCATGCTGACTGCCGCCATTACGCCCGCCAGCAAGCCCAGCCAGGGCGAATGGGTGACAAAGGCCGCCGCGCCGGAAGCAAAAGCCGCCACCAGCATCTTGCCTTCCAGGCCGATATCCACCACGCCGGAACGTTCGGAGAACATGCCAGCCAATGCCGCCAGCACCAGCGGCGTGGCGACACGAATGGTCGAGTCCAGCAAACTGAACAACTGTTCCATTACTTGTTCTCCTTGCGCTTGAACAGCCTGGCAATAAAGGGCTCGAACAGGTTTTCCAGCGCGCCGCAGAACAGGATGATCAGGCCCTGGATGAAGATGATCATCTCGCGGGTAATCACCGGCTTTTCAAACGACAGCTCCAGCCCGCCCTGGGTCAGCCCGCCAAACAGCAGTGCCGACAGAATGATGCCCACCGGGTGATTGCGCCCCATCAGTGCCACCGCAATGCCGACAAAACCCACACCATTGGTGAAGGACACATTCATGCGATGGGTGGAACCCAGCAGTTCGTTGATGGCAGCAAAACCGGACAGCGCACCAGAGAGACACATCGCCAGCATGATGGTCTTGCTGACATTGATGCCAGCATAGCGTGCTGCGCTTTCATTAACGCCAACAGTACGCAGCTGGAAACCCCAGCGGCTGTGCCACACCAGCAGGTAAAACAGGCCGCAGGCCAGCAAGGCCATGACAAAGGTCAGGTTCAACGGCGTATTCGGCAGCGCTATCCCCAGACTGGCCGCCACCTGATGCACGGCCGGAATCCAGGCATTGTGGCCGAACTCGCGCGTGGTGGGGTTTTGCGAACCGGTTTCGATCAGTTGATGGCCAATCAGGTACAACATCAGCGAATACGCGATGAAGTTGAACATGATGGTGGTCACCACGATGTGGCTGCCCCGCTTGGCCTGCAGCCAGCCCGGAATAAAGGCCCAGGCGGCACCAAAGCCCATGGCAGCCAGAATGCACAGTGGCACCAGCACCACGGGCGGCAGGGTGTGATCAAAGGCCAGTACCACCAGCGTCACGCCCAGGCCGGCCAGATAGGCTTGCCCTTCGCCGCCGATATTGAACAGGCCGGCATGAAAAGCCGTGGCCACCGCCAGACCGGTAAAGATGAAACCGGTGGTGTAGAACAGCGTGTAGCCTATGCCTTCGCCACTGCCAAAAGCACCGCTGACC
>JAFANL010000166.1 GCA_019232735.1 Aquitalea sp.
GGTCAGCACGTCCAGCAGGTAGTTGATGTTGAAGCCGATTTCCAGCTCGCCGCCCTGATAGGCGATTTCCAGTTCTTCTTCCGCTTCTTCCTGCTCGCTGTTGGTACACAGGATGGACATCTTGCCCGGGGCCAGCACCAGTCGCACACCACGGAATTTTTCGTTGGCCAGAATGGCGGCGCGTTGCAGTGCGTGCAGGAAGGTGAGGCGTTCGATCAGGAAGATCTTGTCGTTATCCAGCGGAATCACGCGGTTGTAGTCGGGGAACTTGCCGTCGACAACCTTGCTGATGATCACGGTGGAGCCAAAGCTGAAACGCACCTGGTTGGCCAGCACTTCGATATTGATTTCGTCGTCACTGTCCTGCAGCAGCTTGTACAGCTCCAGGATGGTCTTGCGCGGCAGGATCACTTCGGCCTTGGGCAGGGTGGCTTCCACGTCGGCGCTGGCAAAGGCCAGGCGGTGGCCGTCGGTGGCGATCAGCTTGACCTGGTTGCCATCGGTCTGCATCAACAGGCCGTTGAGGTAGTAACGGATGTCCTGCACCGCCATGGCAAACTGCACCTGGGAGATCAGGCGCTTGAGTTCGCGCTGGCTCAGGCTGAAGCTGGATTCGCTGGCGCTGCCTACGGACAGCAGCGGGAAGTCTTCTGCCGGCAGGGTTTGCAGGTTGAAGCGGCTCTTGCCGGCTTTCAGCGTCAGGCGGCCGTCCAGTTGTTCCAGGGTGACGGTGGTCTTGTCCGGGATGGCACGCAGGATGTCCTGCAGCTTCTTGGCCGAGGTGGTCAGGCGGAAGTCTTCGCCCGGCAGCTCGTCCGCGCTGGCGGTGGTGATCTGGATTTCCAGATCGGTGGCCAAAAAGCCTACCTGGCCGCCCTTCTTTTCAATCAGGACATTGGAAAGAATCGGCAGGGTATGGCGTCGTTCGACAATACCGGTCACCGCCAGCAGGGGCTTGAGAAGGGCATCGCGTTCGGCTTGCAGGATCAGCATGTTTCGGGCTCCCGAATGTGTCCAGAGTCAGTTATCGGTTGAATCAACATAGTCAGTTACGCAGCATCGACAGCAGCGTATCGTAATCGTGTGCCATATCGGCGTCATTACCGCGCATCTCGGCAATGGTCTTGCAGGCATGCAGCACGGTGGTGTGGTCGCGGCCGCCAAAGGCATCGCCGATATTGGGCAGGGAAAGCTGGGTCAGCTCCTTGGCCAGGGCCATCGCCACCTGGCGCGGCCGGGCAATATCACGGCTGCGCTTTTTGCTGTGCATGTCGGACAGCTTGATCTTGTAGTACTCGGCTACCGTTTTCTGGATGGCGTCCACGGTGACCTGGCGGTTGCCGGCGGCCAGGATGTCCTTCAGTGCTTCTTTGACCAGGTCCAGCGAGATGCTCTGGTTGGTAAAGCGGGCATAGGCCACCACGCGCTTGAGCGCGCCTTCCAGCTCGCGCACATTGGAGCGCACGTTCTGGGCAATGAAAAAGGCGACCGGGTGGTCCAGCTTGATGCTGTCGGCTTCGGCCTTCTTCATCAGAATGGCTACACGCATTTCCAGTTCCGGCGGCTGGATTTCCACCGTCAGGCCCCAGGAGAAGCGCGAGATCAGTCGCTCTTCCATGCCTTCTATCTGCTTGGGGTAGGTGTCGCAGGTCATGATGACTTGCTTGCCGCCCTCGATCAGGGCGTTGAAGGCGTAGAAAAATTCTTCCTGGGTGCGGTTCTTGCCGGCAAAGAACTGAATGTCGTCAATCAGCAGCAGGTCCAGCGAGTGGTAGTAGCGTTTGAATTCGTCAAACGCCTTGTGCTGGTAGGCGCGCATGATGTCGGCCACATAGCGTTCGGCGTGGATGTAGCGGATCTTGGCTTGCGGGTTCTTCTGGAATACGTGGTTGCCAATAGCCTGGATCAAGTGGGTCTTACCCAGGCCAACACCACCGTAAACAAACAGCGGGTTGTAAGCCTGGTCGCCCGGATTTTCGGCAATCTGCATGGCGGCGGCGCGTGCCAGCTGGTTGCCCTTACCCGTCACCAGCGTATCAAAGGTGAAGGAAGGGTTGAGCCGGGTGCTTTCGTGGCTGCCGCCAATGGCTTTTACTGCTGCCTGCTTGGCCGGGCTGGGGGTGTCGCTGCTGGCTGCCGGGGCGGGTGCGGGTTTGCGCACACCATTGCTGACCGCGGCCGGTACCGCCAGCGGCTTGCTGCTGGGGGCGCCCAGGCGCAGTTCGACCGGGGCTTCGCCCACCAGTTCTACCGCCAGTTCTTCGATGCGGCCAAGGAAACGATCCTTGATGAACTGCATGATGAAGCGGTTGGGTGCGAACAGCGCAATGCCTTCGTCGTTGGCCTCGGCCGCCAGCGGCTTGATCCAGGTATTGAACTGTTGTGAAGACAGTTCGGCCTCAAGGCGAGCGAGGCAGGCAGGCCAGAATTGATCCAGTTCGGTCATTAAGTACACGCAAGTAAAAGCAAAAACCCGCCGGTCGTCAGTGTACGGCGGGAGGGGCCATGGTTACCGCCCTGTGGGTGGGCCGGCGCGGTGCGCCTGGCGGGGCGTAACCCTGGCATGTGTTCATGCATGGCAGTGGCTTGCACCATCCTCCTGTCGCGCATACCGCCTTGGGGTGGGCGGTCTCGTTTAATAATTACGCAGGGGGTGGGGTGCGTTAAGTTTCGACATTCTAACGGTTTTCGACAAAGTTATCCACAGGTGTGCTAAAAATTTGCCATTGACAAGCGGCGGTTTTTCTTGTGAAATCACGCGTTTATTTCCGTTTCGAAACAGGAATTCTTTATCATGAAGCGTACTTACCAGCCTTCCACTACCCGTCGCAAGCGCACTCACGGCTTCCTCGTTCGCATGAAGACCCGCGGTGGCCGCGCCGTTATCGCCGCCCGTCG
>JAFANL010000255.1 GCA_019232735.1 Aquitalea sp.
TTGCAGCAGCGGCTGGCCGGACAGGCCGCTGGCCATCAGATCCAGCGCCAGCGGCCCCAGCGCCGGATTGGTAACGTTCTGGCTCAGCACGGCCCCCACGCCGCTGCGGACGTGGCTGCAGCGGGCGGCCACGGCAATGCTGGACGAAGCCACGGCCACGCCCAGCATGCCGCTGTCCGGACAACGGGCGGCAATGGAGAAGGTCATGGGCGGCGGTCCTCGGCAATCACGGCGGTGATGTCGATCTCCACCAGCCATTCCGGTCGGGCCAGCGCGGAAATCACCAGCCCGGTGGAGACCGGATAGACCCCCTTGAGCCATTTGCCGACCACGCGGTAGACCGCTTCACGATAGCGGGCATCCACCAGGTAGATGACGATCTTGCAAACTTCTTCCAGGCAGCTGCCGGATTCTTCCAGCAACATTTTGACATTGGCCATGGCCTGCTCGGTCTGGGCCACCACATCGCCGATGCCGACGGATTCAGTGGTGTCCAGGTTCTGGCCGATCTGGCCGCGCAAAAACACCATATTGCCGGCGACCACGGCCTGACACAGATCATTGTCCAGCTTCTGTTCCGGATAGGTGTCACGGGTATTGAAAGGGCGGATGCGTTTGTGAATCATGATGTTCACCTTGATGGTTGATGGTGTGCTGCGGGCGGTCTATCCAGACCGCCCGGATTGGGTAGGTGGTTCAGGCCAGGGTGGTGGCTGGCTTGACTGGCGCGGCCTGCACGCGTTCGCCGCTGGCGCGGTAAGCCTGGTATTTGCGCTGGGTGGCGATATGGTCGGCAATGAACTTGGCGTCATGCCACACACCCCAGATAAAGCTGGAGCCGCGGCGCGACAACCAGGGCAGGCCCAGGAAGTAAATGCCCGGCTCACTGGAGATGCCGCGCTGATGACGTGGCTTGCCGGTTTCATCGAGGGCATCGACTTGCAGCCAGCTGTAATCCACGGCAAAGCCGGTGGCCCAGATGATGGTGGTGATGCCGGCGGCAGCCAGATCCAGCTCCAGAATGGGATGGCTCACACAGGCCGGATCGGCCGGAATGTGGCGTGCCTCCGGTTCTTCGGGAAGGTCCAGCCCGTTGTGCTGGATGTAGGCGTCGGCAGCATCCAGCAGGGCCAGGTAATTGGCATCGCCGCCGGCGATGTTGTCGGCCAGGTCGCTGGCAAAGCGCATCACGCCACGTTCGCAGGATTCCGTTCTGCCGACCAGGGTGATGCCTTGATCAGCCAGGCGACGGAAGTCCACGGTATGGCCGCCACGGGCACCACTGACGGCAATGGTGACATGTTCGCGCCCGGCTTTTACGGTCTGGGCATCCCACTCGCCCAGTACGCCCAGCCACCAGCAGAAATCACGGTTGCGATAGGAACGGGGCGGCCGGTCATGCGGGCCGACCGACAGATAGACTTTCTTGCAGGCGCGGTGCAGCTCATCGGCAATCTGCACGCCGGAGGAGCCTGAACCGACCACCAATACCGCGCCGGCAGGCAGTTGCTGCGGGTTATGGTAGGCGGCGGAGTGCAACTGGGTGATGGCAGGCGTAGCCGGTACGATGGCCGGAATGATGGGGCGCTGGAATGGCCCGGTGGCGGCGACCACGCGATTGGCTTCGAAAGTGCCGGCGGAAGTTTCCACGCTGAAGCCCGGACGGCCTTCATTGCGTACGACCCGGGTGACTTCGACACCAGTACGAATGGGGGCCTTGAACTTGCGGGCATAGGCTTCCAGGTAATCGGCTACTCTGTCCTTGGCGGCAAAGGCATCGGGGGCAACATCATCGAAATCCAGGCCGGGAAAGCGGTCGTGCCAGGCAGGGCCGTTGCAGACCAGCGAGTCCCAGCGCTCGGAGCGCCAGCGCTCTGCAATGCGTTGGCGCTCCAGAACCAGGTGCGGCACGTCCAGTTTGCTCAGGTGCTCGCTCAGCGCGATGCCGGCCTGACCGGCACCAATCACCAATGTGTCTATTTTTTCGCTTGCCATCTTTCTGTCTCCCTTGAGTGCGAAAGCGATGCGCTCCGCCATCTG
Source organism: Aquitalea sp. (assembly GCA_019232735.1). Taxonomy (GTDB): domain Bacteria; phylum Pseudomonadota; class Gammaproteobacteria; order Burkholderiales; family Chromobacteriaceae; genus Aquitalea. Next base: position 2,041 of record JAFANL010000255.1, read on the forward strand.
CTGTCAGTACCGGAGCGGTGGTGCTCTCACTTGACAAGGCGAGTCTACGAAGTCAGGCTGAATACCGAAAATATATATATTGTCTTTATTGGATAATTCAAAGTTATGCAATATACCCTCAGACAGCTGGCTTACCTGGTGGCGGTGGCCGACCATGGCAGTGTCACTGCCGCCGCTAATGCGCTGTATACCTCGCAGCCGGGCATTTCCAGCACCATTGCCCAGCTGGAAGAGCAATTCGACCTGCAATTCTTCATTCGCCACCACGCCAAGGGCGTTTCATTGACGCCGGCCGGACAAAGCTTTGTTGCGGCGGCGCGCAATCTGCTGGCTCATGCAGATGAGCTCAGTCAGCATGCCAGTGCGCTCAGCCACTCCTTGCAGGGCAATCTGGCGCTGGGATGCTTTACCACCATGGCGCCCATCTTTCTGCCACGCCTGCTGGCATCCATGCGCGAGGAGTTTCCGGACATCACCGTGCAGCTGTATGAAGGCGATACCGAGCAGCTACAGCAAGCTTTGCTCAGCGGCCAGGTGGAGGTGGCCTTGCTGTATGACCTGGATCTGGCTCCCAGCCTGTACCGTCAGGTGCTGCAGACTGTGCAGCCTTATGTCCTGCTGCCGGCCAATCACCCGCTGGCCAGCCAGCAAGCCGTGTCACTGGCTGACCTTGCTCCCTTGCCCATGGTGTTGCTGGATTTGCCGCATAGCCGCGAGTACTTCCTGTCGATGTTCCGTCAGCACAATCTGGAGACGCGGGTGCGGCACAAAACGGTCAGTTTCGAGCTGGTGCGCGGCCTGGTGGCGGCTGGAAATGGCTATGCGCTGCTTAATCTGCGGCCGGAGACATCGCAGTCCTATGCCGGGGAGCAGCTGGTCTGCCTGCCGGTTGCCGAGGAGGTGCCGGCACTGGATGTGGTACTGGCCTGGCCACAGGAGCTGCGGCTGACGCGCCGTGCAGAAGCCTTTCTTTCCCTGTGCGAACACAATATCAGCCGCCTGGCGTGAGCGTGTGGCCGCTGCTTGCATCGGAAAAAGCAATGCAGAGCACAAGGTAAAGCTATTTTATCTGGCCACCGG
>JAFANL010000140.1 GCA_019232735.1 Aquitalea sp.
GCTGGGGCAGTGGATCGTGCCGCCTACCCGTGGCATCTGGCTGCCGATTGCCACCTGGCACCAGGTGCGGATGATCAGCGCGGTGCGCATGCGTACGGTGTATGTGCGGGAGGACAGCCTGGAGGGCTTGCCGCAGGAGTGTCAGGTGCTGGCCATTTCACCGCTGTTGCGCGAGCTGATTCTGGCCGCCATGAGCATTGCCGTACCCTACCCAGCGGACTCGCGCGATGAGCGGCTGATGAAGCTGCTGCTGGATGAGATCCGCAGCCTGCCTACATTGGCGCTGTCCCTGCCACGGCCACAAAGCCCGGTCTTGCAGGGCTTGTGTGATGCCTTGCAGGCCGAGCCGGGTGATGCCCGCTCGGTGGACGAGTGGGCGAACATGCTGGCCATGGATGCGCGCACTTTGCAGCGTCGCTTCTCCCGGGAAACCGGCTTGTCGCTGGGACAGTGGCGGCGGCAGGCACGGCTGATTACGGCGCTGGAACGGCTGGCCTGCGGGGCCAGCGTGCTGGAAGTGGCACTGGATCTGGGCTATGCCAGCCCCAGTGCCTTTGCCACCATGTTCAAACGCGAGCTGGGGGTATCACCCAGCAGTTTCTATGCGCCGCTGCCGGATGACAGCTACCCGGTGCTGAGGGGGGATTAAAGCGGCCAACAGCCGCCGCCGGTACAAGCAGTAGGGCTAGCGGGCGGCAGGGCGCAGCAGGTTTTTGCGCTTCCTAGGGCAGGGCGCGGCGCAGCGCATCCAGCTGGGTCAGGCTTTCGTCCAGAATCAGCAATTGCAGCATCTGTTCGGCCAGGGCCTCTTTGCCACCGCGATAGGCCTGGGCAAAAGCATCCACGGCAACGGCATCCAGCTGACCGTCGCTCAGGCGGTTCAGCCGGCTTCCCAGACCGTTGAAACGTTCGGCCAGGCTGGTTTTCAGCCAGCCGGCCAGTGGCGGATTGAAACCGCGTTTTTTGCGCTGGAAGAAATCCGGCGGCAGAGCCGGGTGCATGGCGCGGCGGAAAATCAGCTTGGCCGGCGCGGTATAGCGTTCGCTGTCCGATGTCGCCAGCAGATGCTGGTACAGGCCGTGGTCCAGCAGCGGGGCACGGCTTTCCAGCCCGTGTGCCATGGTGCACAGGTCGGACTTTTGCAGGATGTAGTCTGGCAGATAGTTGGCAAAGTCGATGGCCAGCAGGCTTTGCAAGCCGGGCACGGCATCACTGGCTTCCGGGCCAATGTCGTCCGGGGCGCGCCAGTAGCTTAGTTTGTGCAGTTCCCTGCCACCTTGCAGATAGCGGCGCTGGCCCGGTGTCATGCCGGAAAAGCGCAAGGAATAGGCAGCGCGCCAGCTCATGGCCAGTTCGGTGGCCAGCTTGCCTTGCTTGCCATCCAGGGAGGGGCGGATGCCCAGCGGCAGCTGCAGATGACGCCGCCAGCGGGTACGCAGGTGCTTGCCCATGCGCTTGTAGCCGGCCAGCAGCTCGTCGCCACCGTCGCCCACCAGCACCACCTTCACCTGTTTGCTGACTTCGCGCGCCAGATACCAGGTGGGGAAGCTGGACGGATCGGCAAAGGGCTGATCCAGATCGGCCACGATGCGCGAGAAATCTGCCGCCAGGTTTTCCGGCATGGTGATGCGAATGTTTTCCAGCCCCATGCGGGCCGCGGAGTCAGCCGCATCGGTGGATTCGTCCAGCGTGCTGCCGGGAAAGGCAGCGGTAAAGGTGGAAAACTGTTGATAGCCCTGGGTAGCCAGCCGGCTGGCAATCAGGGTGGAGTCGATGCCGCCGGACAGCAGTACGCCCAGCGGGCGATCGGCCACGGTACGCATGGCCACCGCGTGGTCCAGTTCCGGTAGCCAGTCGCCGGCTTCTGCCTGCGGTTGCCAGTAGCGGCGTTTCTTCAACTGACGGCTGCTGAGGTCGAATTCCAGGCAATAGCCATTTTCCAGACGCTGGATATTCTCGAATACCGTGGCGGGTGATGGAATGTAGCGGTGTGCCAGATAGGCATCAATGGCGGCCGGGGCAAACTGGCGGGCGGCCAGCGGCAGGAAGGGCAGCACCGAACGCACCAGCGAGCCGAAAGCCAGATTGCCGTCCAGCAGTGCATACAGCAGCGGCTTCTCGCCCATACGGTCGCGTGCCAGATGCACCTTACCCTGGCGCAGGTCGAGAATGGCAAAGGCAAACATGCCGCGCAGGCGCGCCAGCAGGCCATCGATGCCCCAGGCCTCATAGCCGCGCAGGATGAATTCGGTATCGGAATGGGTACGGAACACCGCGCCGCCTTGTTCCAGCTGGCGTTTGCCGGCTTCCCAGTCGTAGACCTCGCCGTTGTAGCAGATCCAGATCTGGCCATCGTCGTTGCGCATCGGCTGGTCGGCCTCGGGGCGCGGGTCGATGATGGACAGCCGGGCATGCAGCAGCGCATTGTGAATATCGTCAGCCGTTGCCGGCTGACCCTGCTGATTCAGCCGCAGTTGATGCGCTGCGTCCGGGCCACGTCGGGCCAGTTCCAGCAGCATGGCATCGGCGGTGGCCGCCGCAACCGGGGTGCGGGAGAAGAAACCGGCTATTCCACACATAAAGCTTGTTCCTGGCGCAGTCACGGGCCATGGTGGCCATGCCGCGCAAGCAAGTGATGATGAGGTCGGGTGGCGGAGCTATCCGCCATGCCGCCAGGGGTGTCGCCTGTTGCGACTGCCTGCCTGGTCGGCAGTTCCCCCGACTTATAAAGCGGGATGCAGCCGCAAGGCGGCTTCGGCCAGCCGTTTCCCCTGCGCCAGTGCCAGTTGGCGCTCTTCCTGAGACAGCGGGCGCTTGTTCTGTACCCCGGCCACATGGCTGACACCATAGGGCGTGCCACCACTTTGGGTGGCGGCCAGCTGCGGCTCGGAGTAAGGCAGACCGACAATCAGCATGCCGTGGTGCAGCAAGGGCAGCATCATGGTCAGTAGCGTGGATTCCTGTCCGCCATGCAGGGATGCCGAGCTGGTAAACACACAGCCAGGTTTGCCGACCAGGGCGCCGGCCATCCATTCGCCGCTGGTGCTGTCGATAAAATATTTCATGGCGGCAGCCATATTGCCAAAGCGGGTCGGACTGCCCAGTGCCAGACCGATGCATTCTGCCAGATCGCTTTTCTCTACATAGGGGGCGCCGTTGGCAGGAATGGCCGCTTCGCTGGCTTCGCACACGGTGGAAACCTTGGGCACGGTGCGCAAGCGGGCCTGGCAGCCGGGCACACTTTCGATGCCACGGGCAATCAACCGCGCCAGTTCGGCGGTGGCACCGTGCTGGCTGTAATAGAGTACGAGGATGTCGTGCACGACCTTGTCCAGGATGAGGGGCCGCAGGTCTGCCAGCAAGTAGCAGAAACGGGCCAAAACAATGGCAGGCATGATAGCAGTATTTAGCTGTTAATTTGTGTGAAGTCCGTGCGACTTGCCAGCCCGCAGCGGCTGCATTACCTTGCGCCTCATGAATTCGCCTCGAAAATACGCTTCGCAAATC
>JAFANL010000037.1 GCA_019232735.1 Aquitalea sp.
CATAGTTGGCGAAGTAGCCAGCGTTGGCATACGCCAGCCGCAAGCCCCAGGTATCGCCATTGCTTTTGCCATCCACACGTTTTTCACCCGCACCGTATTGCAGGCTGCCCTGCAGCCCGCCCAGCAAGGGGCTGTCATAGCGCAAGCTGTTTCTGGCCCGGCTATCGCCATAGTTATTACTGCCAAAAATATCCCGCGCCTCGTAGAGTGGTACGGCAATGCCGCTTTTGCCGTCGCGGCGGGAGCCGGCCATGATGTCGCTGGCCTGGGTGCTGGTCAGTACATCGTCGATATAGCCAGCACGCAAGCGGCCCCATCCGCCCTGCAGGCCGACATAGCTCATGCGGTTGGCCAGTGTACCGCTGGCGGTGCCACCGGCAGCCATGCCATCCAGCGCCAGTCCGGTTTCCACCTGCCAGATGACTTCCAGGCTGTTACCCAGGTCTTCCTTGCCGCGCACGCCGAGGCGGCTGCTGTAGTCATCGACGCCGGTGCTGCTGTGAAAGCTGGTGTCTGCACTTTTCATACTGTTGATGCCTACCCGTAGCGAGCCATACATGCCGACTTCTGCCATGGCCAGCGCGGGCAGGCTGCAGAGCAAACTGGTGATCAGGATGCGTTGATGCATGATGTGTCCTTGTTGTTATCGTGATGCCTGTGAATGAGGGATGTGCCTCTACGCCGCCGGAGGCGGGAAAGGTAGGCAGAGTGTGCAAAGGCAGGCAAAACAGCGTCAATGGCTGGAGGTGTGGTCGGTAACTGTCAGTTACTTGCGTTGATATGCGTTTATGTTTGACTATTTTCTTTTAATTTCAGACAAGGACAGCGGGTTGAATTCCGGATGGCAGGGCTTGGCCACGTCATGGCTGTACTGAAGGATGGGGTGTCTTGCAGAGGGGCGAAAATGATCAAGCCCCTGTCAGAGCAGGGGCTTGAAACGGGCAAACCGTGAAATGAGCGGGCTGCGCGCTTACATATTCATATTGTTGATGACAAACTTGACGCCGGGGATTTTCTCCGCGATCACGCCAGCCTTGAACATCTGCTGGTCGTCGGTCATCTTGCCGTCAATGGTCACTTCCTGTTTCTTGCTGCTGACATGCAGGTCCAGTGCCTTGAGTTCCGGGTCGGCATCCAGTGCGTTCTTGACGTTGCTAGCCAGCTGTTCGTCGCTGACCGGGGCATCTTCTGCATGAGCCAGCAGCGGGGTAAAGCCGATGTGCAGAGCCAGCGAGGCAAACAGGATGGAGCTGGCGAATAGGCGTTTCATGAGGTATCTCCTTGCTTCAAGCAGCGTGATGGCCTGGCTGACCTTTGCGATGGATCGCCAGCGGATGGTGTTGTGTTCGCCATGTTAGCTGGCTTTGTTTGCAGTTTTGTTGCGACTCGATGAAATGCAGCGGCTGTTGAACCCGCCTGCTGCCGGCAGGTCAGATGGCCAGTTCCATCCGTGCAGGGTGGGGCTGCTCGCGGTAACATTGCCATTGGCCCGGTCGCGGTTTGTCTACCGGCCTTAACTATTTTCTGGTTCAAGCTTCTGCCATGCTCAAACGTCTTTTGCTGCTGCTGCCACTATTGTGGCTGGCGGCCTGTTCCACCACCCCCTCTCTTCCTGTGCCACCCGTCGCTAGCAGCCAGCTCAGCCCGGCAGCCCTGCCGTCCTGGCAGCAACAGAATATGGGCGATACGCTGCAGGCCTTGCTGCAAAGTTGCAAGGTGATGGGACGCAAGCCTGCCTGGCAGGCAGTATGTGCCGAGGCCGGACGCTTGCCTGCCGGCGATGGAATGCAGACCCGGCAGTTTTTTGAAAGCCGTTTCAATGCCTGGGCGGTGCGCGATGGTGCCAGCAACAGCGGGCTGATTACCGGTTATTACGAGCCGCTGCTCAATGGCAGTCGCAGCCGCAGTGAACGTACGCCTTACCCGGTATATGGAGTGCCGGCCGATTTGCTGGTGCTGGATTATCCTCCGGCGCTACATGGCCGCAGCGTGCTGGTTGCCCGCCGCCTGGCAGGCAACCGCCTGCAGTTAGTGCCGGGTAAAACAGTACCGGGGGGGGATGAAATCGAAATCCACCCGGCAGATTTCCCACTCGACAACCGCAGCAACAAATTGAAGGGGCGGCTGGCAGGCAATCGCTTGCAGCCCTATTACACGCGAGCGGAGATCGCCCAGGGCAAAGGGGTGGCCAGTGCGCCGGTGCTGGCCTGGGTCGAAGATGCCGTCGAGCTGTTCTTCCTGCAGGTGCAAGGCTCGGGCCGCATCCAGCTGGAAGATGGCAGTTTTCTGCACCTGGGCTATGCCGAACAGAATGGCTACACCTACCAGTCCATCGGCAAATGGCTGGTGGACAAGGGCGAATTGAGTTTGTCCAATGCCTCGATGCAGGGTATTCAGGCCTGGATCAAGGCCAATCCGGGCCGGCAACAGGAGTTGTTGTCGGTCAATCCCAGTTATGTGTTCTTCAAGGCCTTGCCGGGTGGCGACAGCGGCCCGGCTGGGGCGCTGGGTGTGCCGCTGACCGGCGGCTACAGCATTGCGGTAGACCCGCGTTACATTCCGCTGGGTACGCCGGTCTATCTGGCCACCACCTGGCCGCTGAGCCAGCAGCCACTGACCCGGCTGGTGCATGCGCAGGATACTGGCAGCGCCATTCGTGGTGCCGTACGTGCCGACCTGTTCTGGGGCTATGGCAGTGAGGCCGGCATGTACGCTGGTCGTATGAAACAAAGTGGCAACTTGTGGATGTTATTGCCCAAGGGTGTGACGCCGTCCATGGCGGCGGCGCCATAAGAAACACGAAACGGAACAAGAAAAACATGAAGGCAAGCGGGCTGGTTTGGGTGTTGCTGACGGGGGTATTGGCAGCGTGTGGTGCGCAGCAGGACGAGTCTGTGGCAAACAGGACGGCATCTTCTGCCACCGCGCAGTCGGTCGCCCGTGAATTGTCGCAGGCCGATGTGGAAGTGGCCCGCTTGGCCAGCTTGCGCGATACCTTGCCCTTCACCGGCACTTTGGCTGCATTCAAGAGCAGCAGCATCGCCGCTGAAGTGGAAGCCCGCGTCAAGGCGGTGCTGGTGCGTGAAGGGGAGGCCGTCAGTCAGGGCCAGGAACTGGCACGCCTGGATTCCGAGTCGCTGGACCAGTCGGTGAGCGAACAACAAGCCCAGCTGGCCGGCAACCAGTCGCGGCTGAAGCTGGCGCGCATCAAGCTGGACAAGCAGCACGAGCTGCTGCAAAAGGGTTTCATTTCCCAGCTGGCCTATGACGAGGCCGAAAGTGAATTCACCGTGCGCCAGGGCGAATTGCAGGCGCAGATCAGCCAGCTGGCTCGGGCACGGCGCTTGCAGGCCGATAGCGTGGTGCGGGCGCCGATTGCCGGCGTGGTGTACGAGCGCAAGATCAATCCCGGCGAGATTGCCGCCAAGAATGCCCGGCTGTTTTCCATTGCCGATCTTGGGGTGCTGGAATTGAGCGCCAGCGTGCCCTCGCAGTGGATAGGCCGTATCCACGCCGGGCAGAGCGCCCGTTTCAGTGTGGAAGGCTTGCCGGAAGAGCAGGAAGGTCAGGTGGTCAGGGTCAATCCGGTGGCGCAAAGCGGCACCCGCAGCTTCCTGATCTATATCCGTGTCAATAATGGCGATGGCAAGCTCAAGGCCGGTCAGTTTGCCAAGGGCGGGGTGGTGCTGCGCCAGCTGGATGGCCAGGTGGTATTGCCGCAGACGGCGGTGCAGGATCTGAACGGTAAGCCCTGGGTGATGCTGGTGGAAAAGGGACGGCTCAAGCGCCAGCCGGTGACGGTGACGCTGTGGTCGCAGACCGAACGCAAGGTGGCGTTGCAGGGCGTGGCCGCGGGGCAGACCGTGCTGTCGGCCGCCTTGCTGGGGGTGGCCAGTGGCGATGCGGTCAGCCTGCCGGCCGGCCTGAAATAAGGGGACGGCCATGTGGTTGACCCGGATCAGCGTCCGTAATCCCTATTTTGCCACCGTGTTGATGCTGGCCTTGCTGGTGCTGGGCCTGTTTGCCTGGTCGCGCCTGCCGGTGGAGGAATTGCCGGACATCCGCTTTCCGGTGGCGGTGGTCAGCACGCATTACGGTGGCGCCTCGCCCGAGGTGGTGGAAAGTGAAGTCACCCGTCCGCTGGAAGAGGCCATCAATACCATCAATGGCATCAAGCATATCCGCTCGTATTCCTTCGAGGACAGTTCCACCATCGTGGTGGAGTTTGCCCTGACGGTGGACCCGGCCGTGGCCGTACAAGATGTGCGCGACCGGGTGGGTAGCGTGCAGGGGCGTTTCCGCCGCGAGATCGATACCCCCTCGGTATCACAGTTCAATCCCAATGATCAGCCCTTGTTGTCGCTCAGCTTCAGTTCCAGCCAGGTATCGCAGCGCACGCTGACCACCTGGCTGGAAAACACGCTGAAAAAGCGGCTGCAGACGGTATCCGGCGTGGGGGAGGCCAAGGTGGTGGGCGGTGTGAAGCGGCAGATCCGCATCGATGTCGATCCCTACCGACTGGAGTCCAGTGGCTTGTCCTTGCAGGAAGTGGCCGACGCGGTGCGTGCCGGCAACCGTGACTATCCGGCCGGGGCGGTCAGCAGCTCCAGCAATGAAATCAATGTACGGGTCAGTGGCAAGCTGAAATCCCCGGATGATTTTGCCAGCCTGGTCACCGGCTATCGCAATGGCAGCCCCATCCGTTTGTCTGATATCGCCAGCGTCAGTGATGCCGAGGCCGAAGCCAGCAGTGCGGCCCTGATCGATGGCAAGCCGGGCGTGGGTATGGATATCCGTGCCGCCCGCGGTGCCAATGTGGTGGAGGTGGCCGACGGGGTCAAGCAGGTCATCCAGCAGTTGCAGCGGCAGATGCCGGCCGGCACGGTGGTGCGCACCACCTATGACAAGTCGGCCGACGTGAAAAAATCGCTGGCCAATGTCGAAGCCACCTTGCTGGAAGGTGCCGGGCTGACGGTGCTGATCGTCTTCCTGTTTCTGGGCAGCTGGCGTAGCACGGTGATTACCGGTCTCACCCTGCCGGTGGCGCTGGTCGGCAGCCTGTTTGCCTTGCAGGCCCTGGGCTTCACCCTCAATCTGATGACGCTGATGGCCTTGTCCTTGTCCATCGGCCTGCTGATCGACGATGCCATCGTGGTACGCGAAAACATCGTGCGCCATCGCGCCATGGGCAAAAGCCATGTTCAGGCGGCACTGGATGGCACCAACGAGATCGGTCTGGCGGTGCTGGCCACGACTCTGACGGTGGTGGCGGTGTTTCTGCCGGTCGGTTTCATGAGCGGCATTATCGGCAAGTTTTTTCATCAGTTCGGTCTTACGGTCACCGTGGCGGTACTGATTTCCATGCTGGTCAGCTTCACGCTCGATCCCATGCTGTCATCGGTATGGCCGGACCCACACCGTCATGGCGACCGTCACCACGGTCCGCTGGGCCGATTGCTGGACTGGTTTGAAGGCTCGCTGGACCGTTTGGCCGAGCATTATGTGGCGGCCATTCGCTGGACCTTGCAGCATCGCAAGACGGTACTGCTAGGCGCCTTGCTGCTGTTGCTGGGCAGCTTCCTGCTGGTGCCGCACATTGGTGGTGAATTCATGCCACGCCAGGACAAGGGCAAGTTTTCCCTCTCTTACAAGACCGCGCCGGGTTCGACACTGGATTACACCGTGGGCAAGGGCCGCGAACTGGAGACCCTGCTCAGGCAATTGCCGGCCGTGCAGTCCATCGAGCTGACGGCGGGCAGCAGCGGTTTTGGCGCCGGCAAGTCAGATGGTCAGTTGGTGGTGGATCTGGGGAGCAAGAGTGGACGAAGCCAGAGCCTGTTCCGCGTGATGCAGCAGGCGCGCGGGCTGGCCGCACGGGTGGCCGGGGTGGAAATCCTGTCGGTGGAAGAAATGGGCAAGGAAGGACCGGGTGGCAAGCCCATCAGTATCGGCCTGCGCGGCAGTAATCTGACCGAACTGAATGCCGCCGCCGAAGTACTGATTGCGCGTCTGGCCAAGGTGCCGGGCGTGGGCGACCTGCAAAGCAGCCTGGCGGATGCCGATCCGGCGCTCAAGCTGGAGGTGAAGCGCGATGCGGCTGCCAGCCTGGGGGTGGATCTCAACCGCGTGGGCAGCACATTGTCGCAATTGCTGGCCGGGGATGTGGTGGGGAGCTGGGAAGCACCCGATGGCGAAAATTACGATGTGTTGCTGCAAGTACCACGCAGTGAGCGCCGCAATGAGCTGCTGGATATCATCACCGTGGCGGGCCGTGCCGATGCCAACGGTGCTGCCAGCATGATTCCGCTATCCACCGTGACCCACTTGAGCCCGGGAATGAGCCCACGCCAGATCGACCGGGTGGACCTGCTGCGCCAGGTGACGGTAACCGGCAATATTGCGGGCCGCGATGCCGGTTCCGTGTTTGCCGATATCAGCAAAATCACGGCTTCGATCCAGCTGCCCGCCGGGGTCGTGCTGGCGGAGGAGGGCGAGCGCCGCGACATGGAGGAATCACTGGGCTATGCCGTGCAGGCCCTGGCCATGGGGGTGATCTTCATTTACATGATTCTGGCTGCACAATTCCGCAGCTTCACCTTGCCGCTGGCCATCATGGTGGCGCTGCCGCTGGCCTTTGTCGGGGTGTTCGTGGCGCTGTGGCTGTGGGGCTCCACGCTGAACATGTTCTCGGTGATCGGCATCATCATGCTGATGGGGCTGGCGGCCAAGAACGGCATCCTGTTGGTGGACTTCATCAATCAGGCTCGGCAAGAGGGCATGGCCCGTAGCGATGCCATCATCGAAGCCGGCCGGGTGCGGCTGCGCCCCATCATGATGACCAGCCTGGCCATGATCTTCGGCATGCTGCCCATGGCGCTGGGGGGCAGCGAAGGCGCGGAAACCCGGGCGCCGATGGCCCATGCCATCATCGGCGGCATGGTGACCTCCACCGTGCTGACCCTGATTGTGCTGCCGGTGGTGTATAGCTACCTGGACAGCTTGCGACAGTGGCTGCGTTGCCGACTGGGGCAGAAGAAAAACCGTGAGGAGCCGATTAACTGATCGACCAGTCAGGTATTGCCGGTCTGTGCAGCACTACACTGAAGCACCTGACCGGTCATCCTGCCCATTGCTGGTGATGGCCTTGCCCAGTCCAAAGCGAGGTTATTGCCATGCGTGCATTGCTTTCCTTCCTGTTGTTACTGCTTTCCTTTCCGACTCCGGCGGCGGCACCGGTGCAAACCATCCGTTATGCCCTGATTTCCGGGCTGAATGACCCTCATCTCGACTATATGCTGGCCCTGCTGCAGCTGGCATGCGATGAGAGCGGGCTGCGTTGCCAGCTGCAGGGTACCCATGCCATGAACCAGTCGCGGGCGCTGGTGCAACTGGGCAAGGCTGATAGCAATATCGACTTGTTCTGGGGGATGACCAGCAAGGAGCGGGAAAGCCTGGCGCTACCCATTCGCATTCCACTGGACAAGGGCCTGATCGGCTGGCGGGTGGCGCTGGTGCCGGCGAGTAAGCCGGATACGCTGGCTGGCATCACCACGCGCCAGCAACTGGCAAGGCGGGTGGCCGGACAGGTGGCGGACTGGCCGGATACCATCATCCTGCGTGCGGCGGGCTTGCCGGTGCTGACTTCACAGGATTACGGCAATCTGTTTCCCATGCTGCAACGCCAACGCTTCGATTACTTTCCACGCAGCGTGATCGAGGTGCAGCGCGAAGCCGCCATGCCGGTGGCCAAGGGCTTGCTGGTGGATTCCCACCTGGTGATTCAGTACCCCAGTGCCATGTATTTCTTTGTCAGCCCATTGCAGCCACAGCTGGCGCGCACCCTGGAGCTGGGCTTGCGCAAGGGGCTGGAAGATGGCCGTTTCAACAAGCTGTTCCAGCGTTATAACGGGCAGTACATTGCCCGGCTTGAATTGCCAGGGCGGACGCGTATCCGGCTGGACAACCCCTTGCTGCCCGCCGCGACACCGCTCAAGGACAGCAAGTTGTGGTACCAGCCCTGATGGGGGGATAAGGGCCAGCCGGGGCGGTGAATTTTATTCACAGTACTGGCCATAAAAACTCATTTGTTGATTGCGCCGGAGCAAGCTAGCCTTGCGATATGAAATCAACTTTGATCATCCCGACCCGACGCCAGTTGTTCATGGGCTTCTTCGGCATCGGCCTCAGCGGTTTTGGCGGGGTGCTGCCGCTGGCACACCGCATGCTGGTACAACAACGCCGTTGGCTGGACGAGGAAGAGTTTACCGAACTGCTGGGTCTGGGGCAGATCCTGCCCGGTCCCAATATCGTCAATATGTCGATTGCCATCGGTGCCCGTTTCCATGGTGTGGCCGGAGCCTGGCTGGCTGTGGCCGGTCTGATGCTGGCGCCGCTGGTGATCGTGCTGAGCATGGCCATGCTGTACGACCACTACCAGGCGCTGCCCCATGTGCAGGGTGCACTGCACGGTCTGGCATCCAGTGCTGCGGGCTTGTTGCTGGCAATGGCGCTGCGGATGGGGCAGAAGATTGAGCGCCACCTGCTTGCCTGGCTATTGGCGGCACTCACCTTCATCACCGTTGGTGTCCTGCGCTGGCCCTTGCTGCTGGTGTTGCTGGTGCTGGCCCCGGTTTCGGTGCTGCTGGCGCGCCGTCGCTTGCAAGCCAGGGAGCAAGCATGATGTTGCTGCTATCACTGTTCAGCCGCTTCGCCTTGTTCTCGCTGATGGCGGTGGGAGGCGGCATCACCCTGATTCCGGAAATGCACCTCTACGTGGTGGAAAATCATCACTGGATGAGTGGCCAGGAATTTGCCTCCCTGTTTGCCATCGCTCAGGCCGCACCAGGCCCTAATGTGCTGGTGGTCAGCCTGATTGGCTGGAAAGTGGCCGGCCTGGCCGGCGCGCTGACCACGACCGTCGGCATGTGTGGCCCGTCCTCCGTGCTCAGCTACTATGTGGCGCGGCTGTGGGCGCGGTTTCACGACTCGCCGTGGCGGCGTGCCATTGAACGCGGGCTGGCGCCACTGACCATCGGTCTGGTCTCCGGTAGTGCCATGCTGATGAGCGTGGCGGCCAATCAGCATGTCTCCGGCTGGCTACTATGCGCCGCCTCGGCCTTGCTGGCCTGGCGTACGCGGCTCAATCCCTTGTGGTTGCTGGGGGGCGGTGCCGTGCTGGGGCTCATGGGCTGGATCTGAATGGCAGGGCGCGTCATCTGCTTTTCATGCTGATCCGGCAGACTGCGGCCTGATGTCGCCGCCGGAGCCTGCATGTCATCCTCTGCCATTCCCTTGCGCCTGAACCTGCTGCTGCTGACCCTGGCTCTGCGCCTGTGGCTGGTGGAGCTGGTGGCCGTGCCGCTGGCGGTGGCCTGGCTGCATCCGGCTTATGGCTTGTTGCTGCTGGCGGCGCTGGCGGGAATGCCCTTGCGTTGGCAACTGCTGCACGAAGCTGCACATGGCCTGCTATTGCCGTCCCGGCGTTTCAATCGTCTGGCCGGGCGTGCGCTGGGCATCAGCCTGGGATTGCCTTTTGATGTCTGGCAACAGGCACATCATCTGCATCACCGCTATAGCCGTACGGCGCTATGCCGGGTCGAGGTGTATGAACCGGGCGAAGAGGCGCGCTGGCAACGGCAGACTTATCTCATTTTGCGGCTGTGTGGTCTGGCGTATCTGATGGCGCTGGTTGCCAGCCTGTTATTGTTGTTCTGGCCTCGGGCCAGACACTGGTGCTGGCTCCGACAGCGGGCACCATTATGGCCGGCCTTGCAGCGTCGTCTGCAAGGCAGCGGCCAGCTCTTTCCGGCGCGGCTGGATGCCGTGCTGGCCTGGCTGTTACCCGGAGCTTCCTTGCTGATCTATGGCGAGCAGGACTGGATGCTGTGGCTGGCCTTGCTGGGACGGGGCCTGCTGATTTCGCTGGCCGATCATGTCTGCTATGCCGGCCAGCCCTTGGGCAGTGCGCGTGCCGCCGCCAATCTGGCCCTGCCGCGCTGGTTGGGCCTGTGTCTGCTCAACAGTCATCTGCGCGGTGTGCACCAGCGCTGGCCTCAATTGAGCTGGCGTGCCCTGCCACAGCGCTTTGCGGTCAGCGGGCAGGATTGGGATGGCTGCTTTGTACGTACGCTGTGCCGTACGCAGTGGCGGGCGATGCCGGCAACCAGTCTGCCGGTAATACCCCTGCGCAAGGCAGGGACGGGTATAATGCCGGCTGAATCCATTACGCCAAACTAGCAAGCCCATACCATCATGACCCAGCTCAAGAATGACACCTTCCTGCGTGCGCTCCTGAAGGAGCCGGTTGAATACACCCCCATCTGGATGATGCGCCAAGCAGGCCGCTATCTGCCGGAATACCGTGCCACCCGCGCCCGCGCCGGCAGTTTCATGGGCTTGTGCACCAGCCCGGACTACGCCACCGAAGTGACCCTGCAACCGCTGGAGCGCTTCCCGCTGGATGCGGCCATTTTGTTCTCCGACATTCTGACCGTACCGGATGCCATGGGGCTGGGCCTGTATTTTGCCGAAGGCGAAGGTCCCAAGTTCGAGCGTCCGCTGCGCGACGAGAGCGCCATCCGTGCGCTGACCGTACCGGTGCTGGACAAGCTGCAATACGTGTTTGATGCCGTTTCCAGCATTCGCAAGGCGCTGGATGGTCGCGTGCCGCTGATCGGCTTCTCCGGGAGTCCCTTCACGCTGGCGTGCTACATGATCGAAGGCGGCGGCTCGGACGACTTCCGCCACGTCAAGGCCATGTTGTACAGCCGCCCGGAACTGCTGCATCACATTCTGGCAGTCAATGCCCAGACCGTGACGGACTATCTCAATGCCCAGATCGATGCCGGTGCACAAGCGGTGCAGATTTTCGATACCTGGGGCGGTGCGCTCAGCCATGCGGCTTACAAGGAATTCTCGCTGGCCTATATGCAGCGCATCGTGGCCGGTCTGAAGCGTGAGGCAGATGGCCGTCGCGTGCCGGTCATCGTGTTCACCAAAAACGGTGGTCAGTGGCTGGAAGAGATCGCAGCCATCGGTGCGGATTGTGTCGGCCTGGACTGGACGACCGATATCGGTCAGGCACGTGCCCGCGTGGGCGACAAGGTGGCGCTGCAAGGCAACTTCGATCCGAATGCCCTGTTCGGTTCGCCTGCGGCCATCGAGGCAGAAGCGTCCCGCATTCTGGCGGCTTATGGTCAGGGGTCCGGCCATGTCTTCAATCTGGGGCACGGTATTTCCCAGCATGCCGATCCGGAACATGCCGCGGCCCTGGTTGCTGCAGTGCATCGACTTTCCCGTCAGTATCACCAGTAAGCCCTCCGGCAGGGGCGGCTTGTCTGCTCCTGCCAGTATTCTCAAGTTTTAAACGCTTTTTTCCTGCCTGATTTCAAATTGAATTTCATAAACCCAGCGCGCTGTCACTTTTGAGTGGTACAGGGCTGGGGTATTTGGCCTGTCCCTGCGTGAATTCCATATTGCTGACAATGTTTTTTGCATGACTGTTCCAGGTGGAGTTGACAGCTTGGAAGAGTGGTGTTCTCAGAGTTATTCACATCAGGAACCTCCTGACGCGAACCTTGTCAAGCCCACTGGGCAAAATTAGTGCATCAATCGTAAGTTGTTGAAAAATAACATAATATTATTTTGATTAATTTTTGTGCAATCCAGTGGAAATGCTGATTTAATGGCCTCCGCGTGTCAGGAAACCGAGTTGTTCACAAAGATATCCACAGCTTCTGTGTATAGGTGGCGCAAAGCCTTGTCGGAATTGGGTTTGGTGTAAAAGGAAAATTACGGTGAATCTTCAGAGAGTTCAGGTGGTTGTTGATGTGCCCCTATTTGGCGCATTCACCTACCTGTCTCATTTTGATGTCATGGCTGGCCAGCGCGTGTCAGTACCCTTCGGTACGCGTCAATTGTGTGGCGTGGTTGTCACTGGCATACCCTCCGAGGGTGTGGCCGATAGCCAATTGAAAGAGATCGGCCCCGTGTTCGATGGACTGCCGCCACTGCCGGGAGATTTTCTGGCCCTGGTCGAATTCGCGGCGGCCTACTACCACTTCCCCCTGGGACAGACGCTGTTTACCGCACTGCCAACGGCCCTGCGCGAACAGCGCGACATCATTCCGGTGGATGAGCGTCCCTATGCCCTGACAGCTCTGGGCCTGAGCACAGCGCCAGCTCCACGGCAGCGGGCCCGGCTGGCCTTGTGGCAAGCCTTGGGCGATGGCCCCTTGACCCAGGCGCAGGCACGGCAGGTTACGCCGCAAGCCAGCAAGATTCTGGCCGATTGGTTGAGCGAAGGTCTGGCCGAACGTGTGACTATCGAGCGTGGGCCATTACAGCTGGGCCCGTGTCCGACGCTGAATGCCGGCCAGCAAGCGGCACTCGATGCCTTGAATGCTGAGCCCCATGGTTTCCAGCCCTGGCTGCTGCATGGCATTACCGGCAGCGGCAAGACCGAGGTTTACCTGCAGCGGATTGCCCTTTGCCTGCAGCAGGGCCAGCAGGTATTGGTGCTGGTACCGGAAATCAATCTCACACCACAACTGGTTGAACGCTTCATCCAGCGTTTTCCGGCCAGCCGTATTGCCGTACAGCACAGCCAGCTGGCCGAAGGCGAGCGGATGCGCAACTGGCTGGATGCCTGGCAAGGTCGGGCGGATATTGTCATCGGCACCCGCCTGTCGGTATTCACCCCCATGCCACGGCTGGGCATGATCGTGGTGGATGAGGAGCATGACGGTTCGTTCAAGCAGCAGGACGGTCTGCGCTACCACGCCCGCGATCTTGCCATCTGGCGCGCACGCCAGGCCGATATCCCCATTGTGCTGGGCAGTGCCACCCCCAGCCTGGAAACGGTGGCCAATGTTGAAGCCGGGCGTTATCGCCAGCTCAAGCTGAACGAGCGCGCCCACGGTGCGGCACGCCTGCCCACGGTGCGGCTGGTGGATACCCGGCGGGCCAAGCTGAGCGAAGGCCTGTCCGATCCGCTGATCAAGGCGCTGGCCACGCGGCTGGAACGGCGGGAAATGAGCCTGGTGTTCATCAACCGGCGCGGGTTTTCCCCGGTGCTGGCCTGCACCGACTGTGGCTGGACCAGCGGCTGCCCGCGCTGCTCCACCCGGCTGGTATTGCACCTGATGGAGCGCAAGCTGCGCTGCCATCATTGTGGCTGGGAAGAACCGGTGCCGCATGCCTGCCCGGACTGTGGTGCGCCGGACATCAAGCCGCTGGGAGAGGGCACGCAGCGGCTGGAGTCGGCGCTGGGGCGCATGTTCCCCACGGCACGCATCCTGCGCATCGATCGTGATACCACCCAGCGCAAGCAGGCCTGGGATGAAATCTACCGGCGGGTGCATGCCGGTGAGGTGGATATGCTGGTTGGTACCCAGATGCTGGCCAAAGGCCACGATTTTGGCACCCTGTCGCTGGTGACGGTGCTGAATGCCGATGGCGGCCTGTATTCGGCCGATTATCGTGCTTCGGAACGCCTGTTCGCCCAGCTGACCCAGGTGGCCGGCCGGGCAGGACGGGCCGATGCGCCCGGCGAGGTGCTGGTGCAGACGCAATGGCCGGACCACCCCTTGTATCAGGCACTGGTGGCACATGATTTTGATGGCTTTGCGGCCAGCTTGCTGCAGGAGCGCCGCATGGCTGCCTTTCCACCTGCGGTATACCAGGCCTTGTTGCGGGCCGATGCGACGGAACTGGC
>JAFANL010000123.1 GCA_019232735.1 Aquitalea sp.
GATCACGGCATCGGCATCCACCCCGTCGGGCAGCCGTGCCGGCGGCATGTGTTCGGTCAGTGGCGAATCGCCACCGGGGCCACCGCCCAGCAGATCGATGAAGGCATCTTCCAGTCGTGGCTTGACCGCCTGCAAACTGGCATCGGGACCGGCTTGCAAGCTGGCCAGATCCGGCAACGCGCCTGCCGTACGCAACACCAGCCGCACCGCATGGCCTTGCAGCGCGCCGTCTATCACCTGGGGACAACGCAGCGCGCGGCGCAATACCTGGCGACGATTGCCGCTAATGCCCTGTAGCAGCAGGCTGCGGCCCTGCATGCTGTCCATCAGCGCCTGCGGACTGCCACTGTATTGCAGGTGGCCTTCGTGCATCAGCAGCACTTCGCCGCACAGCTCGGCCTCATCCAGATAAGAGGTACTCCACAGCACCGCCATGCCGCCATCGGCCAGACTGCTGACCATGCGCCACAGCTCGCGCCGCGAGATGGGATCAACACCAACACAAGGCTCATCCAGCAGCAGGATGCGCGGTGAACCGAGCAGGGTGCAGGCCAGCCCCAGTTTCTGCTTCATGCCGCCGGACAATTTGCCGGCCAGCCGCCCGGTAAAACGGGCCAGATCGGTAAACGCCAGCAGACGCTGGAAACTGTCCTCCCGCGCCTGCCCGGTCACACCACGCAGATCGGCATACAGCTTGAGGTTTTCCAGCACAGACAGGTCTTCGTACAGGCCGAATTTTTGCGGCATATAGCCCAGTTGCAGACGCAGTGCATCACCGGCTGTCACCGGGTCCAGCCCTTCCACCTGCAGGCTGCCGCTACCGGGCTTGAGCAGACCGGCCATCAACCGCATCAGTGTGGTCTTGCCGGCACCGTCCGGCCCCACCAGCCCGGTGATGATGCCGCGACGGATGTCGGCATCCAGTGCATGCAGCGCCGGACGACCGGCAAAGGCATGACCCAGCCCGCGCAGGCTGATGGCGATATCGCCCGCTGGCGTGCTCATGGCTGGGCCAGCTTCACCGTCACCGGCATGCCCTGACGCAGCGCGGCATCCGGCTGGGAGATGATCACCCGCAGACGATAAACCTGGGCGGTGCGCAGATCAGCCGTTTCCACATTTTTTGGGGTGAATTCTGCCGTGGGCGACACAAAGCCCACCACGGCGGCATAGGGCTGGCTGCGACCATCGCGATACACCAGCAACTGGCGACCCGGCTGCACCTGGCCCAGCTGCGGTTCGGCCACATAGGCGCGCACCCATACCGGGCGGGTCAGCGACAGGGTCAGCGTGGTGGCACCGGCCGCCAGCATGCTGCCCGGCTCCACCGCCCGGGTGAGAATGATGCCGTCGGACGGCGCGCTCAGCACGGTATCGGCCAGTTGCAGACGGGCGCTGGCCAGCTGGGCCTCGGCCCGCTTCACATTGGCGTCCCCTTCGGCCACTTCCTGCGGCCGGAAGCCCTTGCTCAGCGCCTGGTATTGCTGCTGTGCGGCCTGGTATTGCGCCTGCGCCTGATCATGGGCAGAACGGGCGGCGTCCAGCGCCTTGACGGCGGCGGCACCGCTGCCGGCCAGCTCCTGCTGGCGTTGCCAGGCGGCGGCAGCATCGGTCAATACGGCCTGACGGGCAGCCAGTGTCGCCCGCGCCTGGGCCACGTCCTCGCTGCGGTAGCCCTGATGCATCAGCGATTGCCGGGCCTTGAGCGCGGCCAGTGCCGCTTCGGCATCGGCCACCGCATTGCGCTGTGGCGCATCATCCAGCCGACCCAGCTGCTGGCCAGCCTTCACCGTGGCCCCTTCGTCCACCAGCAGTTGCTGCAGGCGGCCAGCCACGCGGAAGGACAGGTTCACCTCGCGGATATCCACATTGCCGGACAGCACCAGCGCATCGCCATCCTTGCCCTGCTGCCAGTGCCAGATAGCTGCTGCCAGCAGCCCCAACACCAGCAATCCCACCATCACGCGTTTTCTGTTCATTGCGATAACTCCCTGGCGCTGAGGCCTTTCAGGGCCCAGTGCAGTCTTTGCTGCAGATGTGCCGGTTCCACTGCATAGCTGGCCAGAGCCTGCTGAAACAGTTGCGGCAGAATGTCTTTGCCACTGCTCAATTGCTGCAACAGCACGGGAAAGCCCAGTGCCGACATCAGAAACATCAGCTGATGCAGCGGCGGGGCAATGCACAGCTGGCCAGCCTGTTGCGCATCGCTGAGGCATTGCAGCAGCAGTTGCGGATGGCGCGGGGCCAGACCGCGGATGAACTCCACCGCCGCGGCTTCGCCCGAACCGGCATCCAGCAGCAGCTGGCTGATGACGCCGCCTTCACCGTTGGCAAAAGCGGCCAGCTGCAACAGCATGGCCGACAGCCGGTCCAGCGGCTCTCCCTGCTGCTGCAGGCTGTCCTGCAATTGCCGGTATAGCGGCGCATACCAGACTTCCAGCAGCATGCTGACAAATTGTTGGCGATTGCCAAAATGGTAGACAAAGCCGCCGGGATTCACCCCGGCCTGCTGACAGACACCGCGCACGGTCAGCCCGCGCAGGCCATGCTGGCGCAACTGTTGCAGGCCCTGCTCCAGCAGCAGGGTGCGGGTGGGATGAGAAGCGGTTTCGCTATTCATGCTGCCAATTTATACATGCGTATAAAAATGGCAAAGCAATATTCAGCAAAAATTGATACACGACAGGAAAACAAGGACCGCCCGTAGCGGACAGACAACAACAGCCCGCCAGCGGGCTTGCTTCATCAAGCGGGCAGATGCGCCTGCAGCAAGGCGACAATACGCTGGCTGGCACCACGGTGCGCTGCAGTAAATGTCAGCGCGGCCGTCCGCATTTGCTGGCAGCGCGCCTGGTCGTGCAGCAGGCTGAGTGCCTGGGCCACCAGCGCATCGGCATCTGCCAATTGCTGTGCAGCGCCCGCCTGCAACGCCAGCTGGCTGGCTTCGGCAAAATTGAACATGGACGGGCCAAACAGCACCGGCAGACCCAGGCTGGCCGGCTCGATCAGGTTCTGCCCGCCCAGCGGCAGCAGGCTGCCACCAACAAAAGCCACCTCGGCACAGCCATAGTAGGCAAACAGTTCGCCCATGCTGTCACCCAGCCAGATGCTGGTGTTGGGGGCGATGTCCTGCTGCTGACTACGGCGCTGCACGGCAAAGCCCATGTCCTGCGCCAACGCAGCCACGCTGTCGAAACGTTCCGGATGACGCGGCACCAGCAACAGCAGGGCATTGCCAACCGCAGCCTGTTGCCAGGCTTGCAGGATCAACGCTTCTTCACCATCACGCGTGCTGGCACAGATGAATACCGGCCGCTGGCCAATGCGCTGGCGAAACTGTGCCGCCAGTTGGGCCATGGCTGCCGGTGGGGTGAAATCGTATTTGGTATTGCCACAGACTTGCGGCTTAACCGCTCCCAATTGCTGCAAACGCTCGGCATCTTGCCGGCTTTGTGCGGCAATGGCCGTCAAATCACGCAGCGCCGGGCCAATCAACCCCTGAATGCGACGATAGCCGCGCAGTGATTTTTCCGACAGCCGGGCATTGGCCAGAAAGACCGGCACACCCTGCTTGCGGGCGGCATGCAGCAGATTAGGCCACAGCTCGGTTTCCATCAGCACGCCAAAGCGCGGCTGCCAGCGGGCCAGAAAATCCCGCACCGCGCCCGGATAGTCGTAGGGCAGATAGCGTACTTCGGCATCGGGGTAGAGCTGGCGGGCCGTTTCGCGGCCGGTGGGCGTCATCTGGGTCAGCAACAGCGGTGCATCC
>JAFANL010000184.1 GCA_019232735.1 Aquitalea sp.
GCCATTTTGGGTAACTCCAAATCAGGTAAGGATCTTGCGATCCGACAAGTGCAGCGAGCCGGTTGCCCAACCCATCCGCACTTCGCTAGCAGGCTGCCGTTTTGACAGCCAGGAGTCTGATCGGGTGCAGCATGTCATCATCCCGCAGCTCGGCCAGACCCAGAAACTCCGCATCCACATCGCTGTAAACACGAAAGCGCGTCATTTTCGCACACTCGCCGGCAAAACGCACGGCCTGCCCGTGAATAAAACGCGCCACGCTGGCAGCATCCAGCGTATGGGCTGCAAAGTGTTGCACCAATACGTCGACCTGCAGCAACAGGGCCTCGCGCTCGGGCATCTCCAGCGCTTCCACCGCCGCCAGGGTGTGGGACTCGGACAACTGGAAACCACCGGTGGTGGTACGGCGCAAACCGGTAAGGTGAGCTGCGCAATCCAGTGCGATGGCAATGTCTTCGGCCAGCGTACGGATATACGTCCCCTTGCTGCACAACACATCCATCACGGCTTCCACGCCATCAAAGCTGACCAGCTGCAAGGCATGGATGGTGATCTGGCGTGGCTCGCGCTCGATTTCTATCCCTTCACGGGCGTATTCATACAGCGGCTTGCCCTGATGCTTGAGCGCCGAATACATCGGCGGCACTTGGCTGATTTCGCCGACAAACTGCTGCATCACCTGCAACAGACGGGCCTCGTCAAAGGCAACCGGGCATTCGCGAATGACATCACCTTCGATATCGCCGGTCGTAGTGGCTGCACCGAAACGCACCGTAGCGCGATAGCCCTTGTCGGCATCCAGCAGATAAGAGGAAAACTTGGTGGCTTCGCCCAGGCACATCGGCAACAAGCCGGTGGCCAGCGGGTCCAGCACGCCGGTATGCCCGGCCTTGGCGGCATTGAGCAACCAGCGCGCTTTTTGCAGGGCGTTATTGCTGGAAATATCGTAGGGCTTGTCGATCAGCAGTACGCCATCGATCTGGCGGCGATTGCTGCGCGGCTTGCTCATTCGTCTTCGTCCTCGGCATCGGTTTCTGCCGGCGCGTCTGCCGTTTCGCCAGCACCGAATTTTTCCGCGTCTTCACGTGCCACCTGATTGATCAGGCTGGTCATGTGCATGCCACGCGATACCGACTCGTCGTAAACGAAATGCAGCTGCGGCGTGGTGAACATCTTGATGCTGCGACCCAGTTCGGAGCGCAGGTAACCGGCAGAGTGCTCCAGTGCTTCCTGGCTGACTTCGCGGGTCTTTTCATCCATCACGGTGAAAAACACCTTGGCGTGGGAATAATCGCGGGTCACCTGCACGGCAGTAATGGTGATCCAGCCGGCACGCGGGTCTTTCAGACCGGTACGCACCAGTTCGGCCAGCTCGCGCTGAATCTGTTCAGCAATGCGGTCGGCACGGGAGAAACCTTTTCTGGCTTTGGCCATGATTTCCATCCTGTAGCGATGAAAGCGGCCAACCATCAGCCGGGAAACCCCGACCATGTGTCAGCCGCCATGAATGCAAAAGGCGAGCGCCTGCAGGCCGAAGCCTGCGCTGCGCTCGCCGGGGAGGTACCGCTTACAGCGAGCGGGCCACTTCCACGATTTCGAACACTTCCAGCTGGTCGCCTTCCTGGATGTCGTTGAAGTTCTTCAGCATCAGACCACATTCGTAGCCCTGCTTCACTTCCTTCACGTCGTCCTTGAAGCGCTTGAGCGAGTCCAGTTCGCCGGTATGCACCACAACATGGTTGCGGATCAGGCGGATCGAAGCGGTACGCTTGATCATGCCGTCGGTCACCATACAACCTGCAATATTGCCTACCTTCGATACCGGGATCACCTGACGGATCTCGACCGTACCCAGGATCTGTTCCTTCTTCTCCGGAGCCAGCATGCCGGACAAGGCTGCTTTCACTTCGTCCACGGCATCGTAGATGATGCTGTAGTAACGGATGTCCACGCCTTCGTTTTCGGCCAGCTTGCGCGCTGCGGCATCGGAACGGGTGTTGAAGCCGATCACGATGGCCTTGGAGGCGATCGCCAGGTTGATGTCCGATTCCGAGATACCACCCACGCCGGAGTGCAGGATGCTGACACGCACTTCGTCGGTGGAGAGCTTCTGCAGACTGCCAGCCAGCGCTTCGTAGGAACCTTGCACGTCGGCCTTGATGATGATGGACAAGGTTTGCACCTCGCCGCCTTCGGCCATCTGGGCGAACATGTTTTCCAGCTTGGCGGCCTGCTGCTTGGCCAGGCGTACATCACGGAACTTGCCGGCGCGGAACAGGGCGATTTCACGCGCCTTGCGTTCGTCAGTCAGCACCATGGCGTCTTCACCGGCTTGCGGCACGTCGGACAGACCCAGGATTTCCACCGGGATGGCCGGACCGGCAGTGTCGATCGGCTTGCCGTTCTCGTCCATCATGGCACGTACGCGACCAAATGCCGTACCAGCCAGTACCACGTCGCCCTTCTTCAGGGTACCGGACTGAACCAGCAGAGTGGCAACCGGGCCACGACCCTTGTCCAGACGGGCTTCCACGATGATGCCCTTGGCCGGTGCTTCTACCGGAGCGGTCAGCTCCAGTACTTCGGCTTGCAGCAGGATGGCTTCCAGCAGTCCGTCGATATTGGTGCCCTGTTTGGCGGACACTTCAACGAACTGGGTATCGCCACCCCAGTCTTCCGGCACCACTTCGTGGGAGACCAGTTCCTGGCGGATGCGCTCTGCATTGGCACCCATCTTGTCGATCTTGTTGACCGCCACCACCATCGGCACCTTGGCCGCTTTGGCATGGTGAATGGCTTCGATGGTCTGCGGCATCACGCCGTCGTCGGCAGCCACCACCAGCACCACGATGTCAGTCGCCTTGGCACCACGGGCACGCATGGCGGTAAACGCTTCGTGACCCGGAGTATCCAGGAAGGTGATCATGCCGCGCGGGGTTTCCACGTGGTAAGCACCGATATGCTGGGTAATGCCACCGGCTTCGCCCGCCGCTACCTTGGCGCGACGGATGTAGTCCAGCAGCGAGGTCTTGCCGTGGTCGACGTGACCCATCACGGTGACGACCGGCGGACGCGGCAGCACTGCCACTTCCACTTCTTCGCCTTCCGGCTTTTCCAGGTAGGCTTCCGGATCGTCCGCCTGTGCCGCACGCGGCTTGTGGCCCATTTCTTCCACCACGATCATGGCGGTTTCCTGGTCCAGCACCTGGTTGATGGTCACCATCATGCCCATCTTCATCAGGACCTTGATCACCTCAACGCCCTTGACGGCCATGCGGTGAGCC
>JAFANL010000047.1 GCA_019232735.1 Aquitalea sp.
TGGCTAAGGCCGACATGGCGTTTTGGGAGAAGTGAACATGAATAATCTGAAAGTGACACACCGATTGCTGCTGGGCTTCGGCCTGCTGGTAATGGTGATCATCGCCGCCATGGCGGTCGCCATTGCACAGATCCACAGCCTGCGCAGTGATATTGATGAAATCGCCAACACGCATGTGCCCCGGGCAGCCGAGGCCAACAAGGTGGTGGACAACGTCAATATCACGGCCCGGGCCACCCGTACCTTGCTGCTTTCCAAGGATGCCGGTGTATTGGCCGAGCAGCAAAAGCAGATTGACGAATCATTGGGCTTGATCGCCCGGCAGATGAGCAATCTGTCCGTTGGTGTGCCAAGCGATGCGCAAACCATGTTCGACAGGCTGCGCAGCGTCGAGGCGAGCTATCGGCAGCAACTGGCGGTGTTCCGCCAGCATCTGGCCGCCGGTCAGGAAGAGGATGCCAAGAACTACCTGCTGCAAACCCTGCGCACCACCCAGCTGGAATATCTCAAGGCGATAGACGACTACATCAAGTTTGAAGAAGGCCTGTCCAAGCAGGTGGCCCAGGGTACGCTGGAACGTGCGAATAGTGCCGGCCAGTTGCTGCAGCTGCTGATGGCGGTGGCGGTGCTGGTTGCGGTGCTGGCCGGTTGGCTGATCAGCCGTTCCCTGCTGCGCCAGATCGGCGGCGAGCCGGCCGATGCCGTCAAGCTGATGCAAGAGCTGGCAGCAGGGGAGGTGACCACGGAATTGAAAGTCGCCGCCAACGATCAGCACAGCCTGTTCTCCTATATGAGCAAGGCTGCGGACAAGGCGGTGGAAAATATCCGGGTACGCAATGCGCTGGATAATGCCGCAACCAATCTGATGATCGCCGATGCCGACTTTAATGTGGTGTATGCCAACCAGTCGGTAGTGAACATGTTTGCCCAGGCTGAAAACGATATTCGCCGCGATCTGCCGCAGTTTGCCGCCCGTAGCCTGCTGGGCAGCAGCATCGATCAGTTCCATCGCAATCCGGGCCATCAGCGTGGCCTGATGCAACAATTGCGCAATCCGCACCATGGCACCATCCATGTCGGTGGTCGTACCTTCAACCTGATCCTGACGCCGATCAACGGTCGCACCGGTAACCGGCTGGGTTATGGCGTGGAATGGATTGATCGCACGGCAGAGCTGGCTCAACAGGCCATCGAGCAGCAGCGTATCGATGCCGAACGGGTGGTGGCGGCGGAAAATGCCCGCATTCGCAGTGCGCTGGATAATGTCACCACCAATGTGATGATTGCCGACAACGAGCGCAACATCATTTACGTCAATCACAGCGTGCTGGAAATGCTGTCCACGGCCGAGGCCGATCTGCGCAAGGCGCTGCCCAATTTCAGTGCCCGCCATGTGCTGGGTGCCAATATGGACATCTTCCACCGCAATCCGGCCCATCAGCGTGATTTGCTGGCCAATCTGCGCAGTACTTACCGCGCCGAGATCACCGTGGGCGGGCGCTACTTCTCCCTGACGGCCAATCCGGTATTCGGTACGGAGGGCGAACGACTGGGTACCGTGGTGGAGTGGAAAGACCGCACGGCAGAAGTGCTGATCGAAAAAGAAGTCGAAGCCATCGTCAACGCTGCGGCCCATGGTGACTATGCCTCGCGCCTGGTGGTGGAAGGCAAGAGCGGTTTCTTCCGACTGTTGTCTGAAGGGGTGAACAAGCTGCTGGGCGTAACCAGTCAGGCACTGGAGGATATCGCACTGGTGCTGGGCGGTCTGGCACAGGGCGATCTGACCCGTACCATCCGTAACGACTACGAGGGCATGCTGGGGCAGTTGAAGACTGATACCAATGCCACCGTGGAGCACTTGCGTACCATCGTCGGCAATATCCAGGAGTCGACGTCGGCCATCAATACCGCCTCGCAGGAAATTGCCGCCGGCAACAGCAATCTGTCCGGCCGAACCGAGCAACAGGCGGCCAGCCTGGAAGAAACCGCCTCCAGCATGGAGGAGATCACCAGCACGGTGCGGCAGAATGCGGAGAACGCCAAGAAGGCCAATACCCTGGCCATTGGTGCTTCCGATATCGCCGCCCGGGGCGGCCAGGTGGTGGGCAATGTGGTGTCCACCATGAACGAGATCAACGACAGTGCCAAGAAGATTGTCGACATCATCAGCGTGATCGACGGCATTGCCTTCCAGACCAATATCCTGGCGCTGAATGCCGCTGTGGAAGCAGCCCGTGCCGGGGAGCAGGGCCGTGGCTTTGCCGTGGTGGCCAGCGAGGTGCGCAATCTGGCACAGCGCTCCGCTGCCGCCGCCAAGGAAATCAAGCTGTTGATCGGCAACTCCGTGGACAAGGTCGAATCCGGCAGCCGGCTGGTGGATGAGGCGGGACGTACCATGGAGGAAATCGTCAGCTCCATCCGCCGCGTGGCCGACATCATGAGCGATATTTCCGCAGCCTCCGTCGAACAGAGCTCCGGCATTGAGCAGGTGAATCTGGCTGTCACGCAGATGGACGAAAACACCCAGAAAAATGCCGCCCTGGTGGAAGAGGCCGCCGCTGCTGCCGAATCACTGGAAGAACAGGCTCGTCACCTGATGGATGCCGTGTCCATCTTCCGTCTGGATGGCGCTGCGGTGGCGCGTCTGGCTGCGCCCAGATCGCATCGGATCCAGGATGCCGAACACAGCCGACCGCATCTGGTTGGCCTGCAGGTCAAGCCGGTGGCGCGTGCCGCCATCAGCAATGAACGCATCAAGACCTTGCCTGGCCCTGCACAGCACGATGATGAGTGGGAGGAATTTTGAGCCGTGCGGTGATGCCTGATGAGCACTGAACGCGATATCAAGTTTACTGCGGCGGATTTCCGTCGCCTGCGGCAAATGCTGTATCAGCGCGTTGGCATTTCGCTGAACGACAGCAAAAGCCATATGGCTTATTCCCGGCTGGCCAAACGCCTGCGCCATCTGGGAATGCGCCAGTTTTCCGACTACCTGGACTTGCTGGACGATGTCGGGGACGAGGCGGAGTGGCAGCATTTCGTCAATGCGCTGACCACCAATCTGACGGCATTCTTCCGTGAGCCGCATCACTTCGACCTGTTGCGCCTGCATGCCATGGAGCGGGCGCAGCAAGACCGGCATTACCGGGTATGGAGCGCGGCGGTGTCCACCGGCGAGGAGGCTTACTCGATTGCCATGACGCTGCTGGCCTTGCCGCAACTCAATAGCCAGCGGCTGGAGATTGTGGCTTCGGATATCGATACCAAGGTGCTCAGCCAGGCGGCGGACGGTGTGTATGATTCCGAGCGCATCAAGCCATTGGACAGCAAGCAGCTCAAGCGCTTTTTCTTGCGTGGCGTGGGGCGTAATGCCGGCAAGGTGCGCATCCGCAAAGAGGTACGGGAGCAGCTTGCTTTTTACCAGTTCAATCTGGTGGCACCGGAATGGCCGGACATGGGGCGCTTTGACGTGATTTTCTGCCGCAATGTGCTGATCTATTTTGACAAGCCCACCCAGGCGGCCATTTTGCAACGTTTTGCCAACTGCCTGCAGCCGGATGGCTTGCTGTTTCTTGGCCATTCGGAAAACATCCAGCATCTGAGCAATGATTTCCAGAGCTGCGGTCGCACGGCTTATCGCCTGGTCCATCCTGCGGTGCGGAGCTGAGATGAGTATCGACGCCAGCAAGAAAATCAGAATCGTGGTGGTGGATGATTCCGCGCTGATCCGCAGCCTGCTCACCACCATCATCAATGAAGCACCGGACATGGAAGTGGTGGCCACGGCTTCCGATCCCATCGTGGCGCGTGAGCGCATTCGTGAAACCAACCCGGACATGATCACGCTGGATGTGGAAATGCCGCGCATGGACGGGCTGGAATTCCTGCGCCGGCTGATGCGGCTGCGGCCCACGCCGGTGCTGATGATTTCCTCGTTGACCCAGAGCGGATCCGAAACCACCCTGAGCGCCCTGGAGCTGGGGGCGGTGGATTTCCTGCCCAAGCCGACGCTGGATATCAGCAATACCATGCAGACCTACGCGGATGACATTCGCGACAAGATCCGCATGGTGGCTGCTGCCCGTGTGCGCCGCCCGGCCCTGTTTGCTGCGATTCCCGCCACCACGGCGCCGCGGCTGGCCCCGGCATTGCTGCGGCAAAATGCCATCATTGCCGTCGGCGCCTCCACTGGTGGGACCGATGCCATCAAGGAATTTCTCGACAAGCTGCCGGCCAACAGCCCACCGGTGATGATTGTCCAGCACATGCCGGAAGGCTTCACCCTGTCCTTTGCCAAGCGGCTGGACAAGCTGTGTGCCATGCACGTGAAGGAGGCCGAGGATGGCGAGCCCCTGCTGCGTGGCACAGCCTATATTGCACCAGGGCATTCGCATATGCGGCTGGGCAAGGGAGGGCAAGGCTTTGTCATC
This sequence comes from Aquitalea sp., assembly GCA_019232735.1. GTDB lineage: Bacteria > Pseudomonadota > Gammaproteobacteria > Burkholderiales > Chromobacteriaceae > Aquitalea. The sequence goes on from JAFANL010000047.1 coordinate 4,431, forward strand.
TGCCTGGATCAGAGTGCAGCGGTGAACCGGCACCGTCCGGCCGTGGATGTGCTGTTTGCTTCGATTGCCAGCCTGGCCGCCCCGCAGACCGTGGCGGTGATCATGACCGGCATGGGCAAGGATGGGGCGCAGGGCATGTTGCAGTTACGCCGGGCCGGCGCCACCACCTTTGCCCAGGATGAGGCCAGTTGCGTGGTTTATGGCATGCCGCGTGAAGCCGTGGCTCAAGGCGCGGCCATGCATGTCTGCCCGCTGTCGCAGTTGGCGGAGCGGGTGATGGATTGCTTGCGTTTGCCACATGACAAGGGAGGCCACTGATGTATAGCGACCAGCCCTCGGAACGGCGTTATTTTGATCGCCAGTTCCAGATTGATGCCATCAAGATCCTGCCGGGCGAGTACTTTGCCACCCGCCAGCCCTTGATGCTGACCACCTTGCTGGGTTCCTGCGTGGCCGTCTGCCTGATGGACCGCGAGGCCAGGGTGCATGGCATGAACCATTTCCTGCTGCCGCAAGGGAGCGACTGGCACAGCCAGACCAGTGTGCCGGCGCGTTTCGGGGTCAATGCCATGGAGTTGTTGATTACCGATATGCAAAAGCTGGGCGCCCAGCGCCATCGGCTGGAGGCCAAGGTGTTCGGTGCCGGCAATGTGCTGGACGGCATGTCGGTGGTCAATATCGGTGAGCAGAACAGCGAATTCATCCGTTCCTACCTCAAGGGTGAGCGCATCCCGGTGCTGGCGGAGGATTTGCTGGGCAGCTTTGCCCGCAAGGTGTTTTTCTTCCCGGATGAAGGCCGGGTGCTGGTGCGCAAGCTCAAGGGCAGCCGCACCCTGGTCTCCAAGGAGGCCGCTTACCGCCAGCGGCTGGACCGCCAGACGGCAAGCCAGCCCAGTGGCGACATCGACCTGTTCATCTGAATCATTCACGCTGCAAATGGGGCAGCTTGCCGCTTTGCTCGGCCCAGTCTGCATGGTCGGGCAGGGGGGCTTTGCTCTGGCTGATGGTGGGCCATTGCTTAGACAGCTCGGCATTGAGCTGGATGTAGACCTTCTGCTCGGCCGGGACATCATCTTCGGCAAAGATGGCGGACACCGGACACTCGGCAACGCACAAGGTGCAGTCTATGCACTCGTCCGGATCGATGGCCAGAAAGTTTGGCCCTTCATGAAAGCAATCGACGGGGCAGACATCCACGCAATCGGTGTACTTGCAGCGCACGCAGGCATCGGTTACAACGTAGGCCACGGTGATTCCTCCTGGTCAGTTGGTACGGGGGACTATTAATCCGAGTAATTTTATCAAGTATTATCGTCCACAATTTATCGTCCCGCAGCATAATCCAGCATGGCCAGTGAAATCGATTCCCCGCGCACTCCTCCCCGCTATCGCGGCCGCTTTGCCCCCAGTCCCACCGGCTTGCTGCATGCCGGCTCCCTGATGACAGCCGTTGGTAGTTATCTGGAAGCGCGCAGTCGTGGCGGGGAGTGGTGGCTGCGCATGGAGGATTTGGACCCGCCGCGGGAGCTACCCGGTGCGGCGGATGACATCCTGCGCACGCTGGAGGTTTTCGGCTTTGAATGGGATGGCCCGGTGGTGTACCAGAGCCAGCGGCATCATCTGTATCAGGCGGCCTTGCAGCAGCTGATAGACAGCGGCCATGTTTATCCCTGCAGCTGTTCACGCAAGGAAATCACCAGTGTGGCCAGGCGCGGGGTGGATGGCTATGTCTATCCGGGCTGGTGTCGCGGAGGCTGCCGTAGCCAGCGCGACAGCCATGCCTGGCGTTTGCGGGTGGATGACGCCGCGGTGGCCTTTGTCGATCGGCTGCAAGGGCCGTATCAGCAAAACCTGGCACAGGACATTGGTGATTTTGTCTTGTTGCGGGCCGATGGCTTCTGGGCCTACCAGCTGGCCGTGGTGGTGGACGATGCCGAGCAGGGCATGAGCGATATCGTGCGTGGTGCCGACCTGCTGGTGTCCACGCCGCGGCAGATTCATGTGCAGCGCTGTCTTGGTCTACCCACACCGGGCTACTGTCATCTTCCGCTGCTGGTTAATCAGGCTGGCGAGAAACTGTCCAAACAGACATTGGCTCCGGCCATTGATGCTGCCGCGGTGGAGTTCGAGCTGCGTCAGGCTCTGCAGCGCCTGGGCCATCATCCTCCGGCCGAATGCCGGAGCCGGGCCGAATTATGGCAATGGGCAGGCGCACACTGGTCGCTCGCCCGGGTGCCGCATGGTCCGTGTCCACTCTGATTCCTGCCTGTTTTCACCCTCAACAATGCCCGGCGTGTCCGGGCATTGTGTCATTCAAGCCGGCTCCCCGGCACCTTCTTCTTGTTGCCCGGGATGGATCAGGCTTCCCATCGACACTTCCTTCCTGGCTATATTTTTTAGTATTTCTTGTTTGATTTAAAACATGGCCTTTGTTCTATAAACCATCTACACCGTATGCAGGCAGAGCGTTGATAGCGCATGCTGGCTTTGATCTTATGGCCTGTCTTACACCTTGTCGGTCACTTTCATAAGCGCGACATGAAATTACAAATGCGTAAATTGCATATTTACAAAATAATTAAATACTAATATAGTGAGGCTCATACAGAACACGTTCTTTAACAGCTTCGATTTTCGGCCTCGATGGAGACAAGACCATGAGCGAGACCAATGTAAAAAAAGCGGCCCTGGGCGTGTGGATGTGTACCGCACTGGTGGTGGGTAACATGATCGGTTCCGGTGTGTTCCTGCTTCCCGCTTCGCTAGCCCCCTACGGGGGGATGTCCCTGATCGGCTGGGCAATCACTTCAGCCGGTGCCATTTGTCTGGCGCTGGTGTTTGCCCGGCTTTCCGCCATGATTCCCAAAGAGGGTGGCCCCTACGCTTATATCCACGCCGGTTTTGGCGACTTTGCCGGCTTCTGGATTGCCTGGGGCTACTGGATTGCACTCTGGGCGGGTAACGCCGCCCTGGCGGTGGCAGCCACCAGTTACATGCAGGTGTTCTTCCCGCAACTGGGACATAACAATCTGCTGGCCGGTGCTTTCGCCATTGCCCTGATCTGGACCGTCACCTGGATTAACAGCCGGGGCGCACGCAGCTCCGGTCTGGTGGCGGTGGTGACCACGGTGCTCAAACTGCTGCCGTTAGCTGCCGTCACCTTCATCGGCTTTTTCTACCTGAACCCGGACCATCTGGTGTTCAACCCGCAGGGCAAGCCGCTGTGGAGTTCGGTTTCCGCCACCATGGCGCTCACCTTGTGGGCGTTTCTGGGGCTGGAGTCGGCCTCGGTACCCGCCGGTGATGTGGTGAACCCGAGCAAGACCATTCCCCGTGCCACGGTGATTGGCACCTTGCTGGCCACCGTGCTGTACATCCTGTCCACGGTGTCGCTGATGGGGGTGATGTCACCGGCCATGCTGGCCAACTCGCAAGCCCCGTTTGCCGATGCCGCCCGCCTGATGTGGGGCGACTGGGCGTACTGGGCGGTGGGGCTGGGGGCAGTGGTGTCCTGCTTCGGCGCACTCAATGGCTGGAGCCTGATGCAGGCCCACGTGCCGCATGCTGCCGCCAGGGACAAGCTGTTCCCGCGGCGCTTCGGCCAGACCAGTGCTCAAGGCGTACCGCTGTTCGGTCTGTTGTTGTCCAGCGGCCTGGTGACGGTGTTGCTGGCGATGAAATACGCCGGCGGCGAGGGCGGGGTGAAGATTTTTGAATTCATCATCCTGCTGGCTACCGCCACTACCTTGTTGCCCTATGCCTTCTGCGCGATGGCGCTGCTGACCATCATGCTGATGCAGAAAGGCAAATACAGCCGGCGTGACTTTACCGCGCCGCTGATCTTCTCCTCCATCGGTTTCATCTACGCGGTATGGGCACTGTTTGGTGCCGGTGCCGAGATCGTGATGTGGGGAATTCTGCTGCTGATGCTGGGTTTGCCAGTGTATGTCTGGCAAATCAAAGAACGTTACGAGACCGAAAACTGAAGCCAGCCTTTTGCTTTCCACTCCTTTGCCCAGGCAAGGGAGTGTACGGAAAAAGGTTTATGCCATTACTGATTGAAAGGATTTCATCATGACCAACAAATTTGGCGTTCATTCCGAATGCGGCAAGCTGCGCAGCGTGATGGTGTGCCGTCCGGGCCTGGCCCATAAACGCCTCACCCCCGACAACTGCCACGACCTGCTGTTTGATGACGTGATCTGGGTGGAACGCGCCCAGAAAGACCACGCCTACATGGTGGAACAGATGCGTGCCCGCGGCATCCACGTGATTGAAGCCCACGACGCCCTGGCCCAGGTGCTGGACGACAAGACGTCGCGCAGCTGGCTGCTGGACCGCAAGGTCAAGGCTGACAACGTCGGCATCGGCATGCTGACCGACCTGCGCAGCTGGCTGGACGAAATGCCGTCGGCCCAGCTGGCCGAACACCTGATTGGCGGTATTGCCAAGTTTGAACTGCCGTTCGATCCCAAAGGCCTGTTTGGCGGCTACCTGGACCAGTCCGAATTCGTCATCCCGCCTATCCCCAACAGCCTGTTCCAGCGCGACCCGTCCTGCTGGATCTACGAAGGCGTGACGCTCAACCCGATGTACTGGCCGGCCCGCCGGCAGGAAACCCTGATCCTGCAAGCCATCTACCAGCACCACCCCTACTTTGCCGGCAAGGTGAAGGTATGGTGGGGCGACTGTGACAAGAACCACGGCCCGGCCACGCTGGAAGGCGGCGACGTGATGCCCATCGGCAATGGCGTGGTGCTGATCGGCATGGGCGAACGCACCAGCCCGCAAGGCGTGGTGCAAGTGGCCAGGAACGTGCTGGGCAAGGAGGGTGGCGCCACTCGCGTCATCGCCTGCCAGATGCCCAAGTCGCGTGCCGCCATGCACCTGGACACCGTGTTCAGCTTCCTGGATATCGACCTGCTGTCGGTGTTCCCGGACGTGGTCAACGACAT
>JAFANL010000287.1 GCA_019232735.1 Aquitalea sp.
ATGACGGGAATGCCCAGGCCGATGAAACGGTCGGCTCCGCTCGGCCACACGATGGCCAACAGCAGCACGCCGCCCAGCAGTGGGCGCAATGGTGCATAGCGCACATGGTGCTTGATGCGGGCGGACAAGGCATGGGTGCTGTTGGCAAACAGCTTGCCGGTCAGACCAAACAGTGCACCGGCCACCAGCGTAGCCAGCAAGGTCCAGGCGGAGAGTGCCGGAATCTGGCTGATGACGTACGGGGTATGCACCACGCCCCAGGCCAGGCCTACCTGATCGGCCACGATGGCCGCCACAATGCAGGGAAACAGCGCGTCATAACGCATGCGGCCGATGGCCAGCACTTCCAGCGCAAACACCGCACCGGCCAGCGGTGTGCCGAATACCGAGGCAAAACCGGCCGCGATGCCGCACATCAGCAGGATGCGGCGCTCGGCATTGTCCAGGCGGAAGCCATGGGTGAGCTGATCGGCCAATGCACCGCCCATCTGTACAGCCGTACCTTCCCGCCCGACCGAGGCGCCGAACAAATGGGACATCACCGTCCCCCACAACACCAGCGGCACCATGCGCAGGGGCACGATACGGGTGGGGTCGTGAATTTCGTCAATCAACAGATTATTGCCCGCCTCCACCCGGCTGCCGTAGCGCAGATAGACCCAGCCCACCACAAAACCGGCCAATGGCAACAGCCATAACAGCCAGCGGTGGCTGTCACGCGTGGCAGTGGCCCATGTCAGGCTGTGCAGGAAAAAGGCGGAAGCGGAACCGGCCAGCACGGCAGCCAGGCAGGCCAACAGGAACAGTTTGCCCATGCGCGGCAGCATGGCGAGGGTTTCGGAGCGGGACATGGCAGACATGGAATTCTTCTGAATGACGAAACATAATCACCCCCGGCCAAAAGCAGCAGACAGGCCTGCAGCTCCCCGGTCGGGGGAATCCTGCAGGCATCATCAGCCCCGGCGGGCGGTTTGTTGTCGCTGCCACACGGCCAGCAGCACAAGACAAGCGGGAGGAATGCCATCTCCCCAAAGAAAAGCCATGCTAGCGGCAAAGCCGCCCTGCGACAAGCAAAAAGCCGGGCCGCCCTTGAAAGGCAGCCCGGCCTGATCCGCAGCGCTTCCGTGATGGAGCAGTCTGCGCAGTCTCGGCGCTTGTTCAAAGTCTCGCGAGCGAGAGCGGGACAAGGCGAAAACGACTGAACACAAGTGGGGAAGCGGAATTTACATAAAGTAAATGCGCATTCCGAAGGCGTTCTTGACGCCGTATCGCCACCCTATTGCACTTGCACAGCAGACGATGAACAGGTTCTCAGGACAGGCTGTCACCCCGCCCATCACGGGTCTGGTACAGCGAATACAGCACACCGGCCAGCAGCAGGCCCAGTGTCACCAGGAGCGAAGCAATGGTGGGAATATGGAATTGCACCATCTGGATAGCATTCAGATACACCAGCCCCACCTTCACCCCGATGAACACCAGCACCATGGCCAGCGAATACTTGAGATATTCAAAACGGTGCACCATGGCCGACAGGGCAAAGTACAGCGCCCGCAGACCCAGGATGGCAAAGATATTGGAGGTGTAGACCAGGAAGGGGTCCTGGGTGATGGCAAAGATGGCCGGAATACTGTCCACGGCAAACACCAGATCGGCGCTCTCCACCAGGATCAGGGTCAGCAACAAGGGCGTGGCCCACCAGCCCCGCGCCAGCCCGTGCTGCTCGCCGCGCACCAGGAAGTGATGGCCATGCAGCGAGGGCGTCAGGCGCAGATGACTGCGCAGCCACTGATAGAGCTTGTTATCTTCCAGCGAGGGATGCGCCGCTTCCTTGGTCAGCAGCATTTTCACGCCGGTAACAATGAGGAACAGGCCAAACAGTACCAGCACCCACTTGAACTCGGTCACCAGCACCGCCCCCAGGCCTATCATGACCGCGCGCAACACGATCACCCCCAGAATGCCCCAGAACAATACCCGGTGCTGATACAGACGCGGCACCGCCATGCCGCTGAAAATCAGCGACATCACGAAGATATTGTCCATGGACAAGGATTTTTCCACCAGATAACCGGTCAGGTACTGCATGCCGGCATCGCCCCCCTTGTACCACCCTACCCAGCCACCAAAGGCCAGGCCCATGCCGATATAGAAGGCCGACAGCTTCAGGCTTTCGCGCACGCCGATCTCGTGGTCATCCTTGTTGAGCACCCCCAGGTCAAACAGCAGCAGGGTCGCCACAATGGCCATGAACATCAGCCACATCCACAGCGGGGTGCCGGCAAACAGCAGATTCAACCATTCCATTGATACATTCTTTCTGTAGAAGCCTGCGCCAGACAGCACCGGCAAAACGCAGATGAGCAGGACTGGCCTGCTCATCGTTCACAGCCGCTTCAATTGCAGGGTTTAGCGTGCCGACTGCAAGGCGGCAATGCGCGACTCCAGCGACGGGTGGCTGGACATCAGGCCCAGCAGGCCGGCACCACCGGAGATACCCGAGGCCGCCATGTTCTGCGGCAGCTCGCCCGCATGCACACCGCCCAGACGATGCAAGGCGGCAATCATCGGCTGCGGACTGCCCAGCAGCTTCGCCGCACCGGCATCGGCACGGTATTCACGCTGGCGCGAGAAATACATCACGATGAAAGAAGCCAGAATGCCGAACACGATCTCGCACACGATGACGGTAATGAAGTAGCCGATGCCGGTGCCGCTGGACGATTGCTCGTCGTTACGACGCAGGAAGTTGTCCACCACATAGCCCACCACGCGGGCCAGGAAGAACACAAAGGTATTCACCACGCCCTGGATCAGTGTCAGCGTCACCATGTCGCCGTTCTGGATATGGGCAATTTCGTGGGCCAG
>JAFANL010000207.1 GCA_019232735.1 Aquitalea sp.
TGGCAGGTTTTCTTGTTTCTGAATGGTGGAATTGAAATTTCCTGCTGAAAATCAGCCGGAAATTTCGCTGTATTTTAAAGTAAAAATTTTAACTGTTCTTAACATCTTGCTGGACCCGGGGCTTCGATTAGAATGACGTCATTCCGGGTGAGCCGATAAGCCATCGCTCACCATAAAAACATCAAGAGGGCAGCGCATGCATTCCCCGTCCCCGGCTGGACAACACGATTCCATTCCCCTGCAGGCCACTCATCTTGACCCCTTGCTGGACTGTCTGTTTACCCTGGCGCGTGGTTACGGCATCAATGCCACCCGCGAATCGCTGGTAGCTGGCATCCCGCTCACCAATAACCGGCTGAATCCGTCGATGTTTTCGCGCTCGGCCCGGCGTATCGGCCTGACATCGCGGGTGGTGCGCCAGCCGCTGGACAAGCTGCGCGATGCGCTGTTGCCGGCGGTGCTGCTGCTGGAAGGGGACGAAGCCTGCATCCTGCGCGCCATCGACCCGGTCAGCGGTATGGCGCGGGTGAGTTTTTCCGAACTGACCGAATCCGAAGTCAGCATTTCGCTGCAGGAACTGGCGGGCAAATACCTGGGGCTGGCCATTTTTGTCCGCCCGCGCTTCAATTTCGAGCGCCGTGCGCCGGAGCTGGGTGAAATCCGCTCGCGCCACTGGTTCTGGCAGACGGTATACGGCGGCCTGCCGCTGTACCGCGATGCCATGATTGCCGCCTTGCTGATCAATCTGTTTGCGCTGGTCATTCCCTTGGTGTCGATGAATGTGTACGACCGCGTGGTGCCCAATATGGCCACCGAAACGCTGTGGGTACTGGCCATTGGCGGCCTGCTGGCGCTGGTATTCGATTTTTTGCTGAAGATGACCCGCGCCTACCTGATCGACCTGGCCAGCAAGCGGGTGGATGTGACGCTATCCAGCCTGATCATGGAACGGGTGCTGGGCATCCGCATGGAAGCGCGCCCGGCCTCGGTGGGCGCATTTTCATCCAATCTGCGGGCCTTTGAAACCGTGCGCGACTTTATCGCCTCGGCCTCCATCACCGCCTTGATCGACCTGCCTTTTGTGTTGATCTTCCTGCTGGTGATTTTGTGGATTTCACCGCTGCTGACTTTGCCGGTACTGGTGGGGGGGCTGCTGATGATCGTGTTTGCCCTGCTGATTCAGGAAAAGATGAAGGAGCTGACCGAGGCCACGCTGCGTGCCTCGGCCCAGCGCAATGCCCAGCTGGTGGAAAACCTGGCCGGGCTGGAAACCATCAAGATCCTGGCGGCGGAAGGCCAGCAGCAGGGGCGCTGGGAGCAGGGCACGCTGTTTCTGGCCCAGGTGGGCGCACGGCTGAAGCTGCTGGCCACTTCGGCCAATACCTTTGCCGGCTTCATCACCCAACTGGTTTCCATCGTGATGCTGGTGCTGGGGGTGTACCAGATCATGGATGGCAATACCTCGCAGGGTGGGGTGATTGCGGCGGTGATGCTGTCTGGTCGCGCCATGGCGCCGCTAGGCCAGTTGGTGGGCCTGCTGACCCAGTATCACAATGCCAAGACCTCGCTGTCCTCACTGGACGGCTTCATGAAAATGCCGGTGGAGCGCGAGCAGGATGCCAACTTCTTCCATCGCACCAGTTTTCAGGGCGAAATCGAGTTTCGCAATGTGTCGTTCAGCTACCCGGATAATCCGCAGGTGGCACTGCGCAATGTGTCTTTCAAGATCAAGGCGGGCGAACGGGTGGCCATTCTGGGCCGCGTAGGCTCCGGCAAGTCCACATTGCAGAAGCTGATTCTGGGCCTGTTCCGTCCCTCTGAGGGTTCGGTGCGCATCGATGGCATCGATATCAATCAGGTCGATCCGGCCGAGCTGCGTCGGCATATCGGCTATGTGCCACAGGATTCGCTGCTGTTTTACGGCTCCTTGCGACAGAATATCTCCATGGGTGCGCCGCATGCCCATGACGCCAGTATCGCGGCGGCGGCCGAGCTGGCCGGGCTGTCCGAATTCATCAATGGTCATCCGCAAGGCTTTGACATGGTGATTGGCGAGCGGGGCGAATCCTTGTCCGGCGGTCAGCGCAAGGCGGTCACCATCGCCCGTGCGCTGTTGAATGCGCCGCCCATCCTGCTGATGGACGAACCCACCAGCAATATGGACAACTCCACCGAAAACCAGATCAAGCAGACCCTGCTGAAGGTGATGGCAGGCAAGACCATGATCATGGTGACGCACCATAATTCCCTGCTGGATCTGGCCGACCGCTTGATCGTGATCGATAACGGCAGCATTGTTGCCGATGGTCCGAAAGCCGCCGTGGTCCAAGCCTTGCAACAAGGCCAGGTGGGGAGGGCCAGCTGATGAAAACGACCTGGAAACAACGTCTGCAGGGCTGGATCCTGCGCGGACAAGACAAGACTTCGCCGTACTGGGACAAGCTGATGGACTGGGCGGCGGCCCGCGATCTGCAAGACCGGATCGATTTTGCCACCGATGGCGACTGGGCCATTCTGGAGCAAAGCCCGGGTCGCCCACGGGTATTCGTGTGGAGCATGCTGGCCCTGTTTGTGGTGGCCTTGCTGTGGGCCGCGCTGGCGCAGATCGACGAAGTGGCCCGCGGTGAAGGCAAAGTGGTGCCGGTATCGCAAAACCAGCATATCCAGAGCCTGGATGGCGGCGTGGTGTCCAAGATCCTGGTGAAGGAAGGCCAGATTGTACAAAAAGGCCAGCTGCTGCTGAATATCGACAACACCCGCTTTGTCTCCTCGCTGAACGAAAACCAGGCGCAATATCTGGCCTTGCTGGGCAAGGCCGCCCGGCTGCGTGCCATCGCCAACAATGTGCCGTTCGAATTGCCCAAGGATGTGTCGTCCCAGGCACCGGATATCGCCAAGCAGGAAATGGATCTGTATCTGACCAAGCGCCGCGAACTGGATGCCAATGTTTCCATCGCCCGCCAGGAACTGGCCCAGCGCTCGCAGGAACTGAGTGAGGTCCGCGCCCGTTATGAACAGGCCCAGCAAGGCCTGCAACTGACCCAGCGTGAACTGGCCGTCACCAAGCCGTTGAAGGAATCCGGTGCGGTGTCGGATGTCGATCTGCTGCGTTTGCAGCGCGATGTCTCGCGTTACCAGGGTGACCGCGACATGGCCGGTGCGCAGATTCCCAAGCTGCAAGCAGCCATCAGCGAGGCCAATCACAAGATCCAGGAAGTGGAACTGAATTTCCGCAATCAGGCCAGTGCCGACCTGTCCGATACCATGGGCAAGATCAACAGCCTGTCGGCGGGCAGCTCCGGTCTGGCCGACAAGGTCAAGCTGTCCGAGGTGCGCTCGCCGGTGAAGGGCGAAGTCAAGCGTCTGTTCGTCAACACCATTGGTGGTGTGGTGCAGCCGGGCAAGGACATTCTGGAAATCGTGCCGCTGGAAGACTCGCTGATGATAGAAACCCGGGTTTCGCCGCGCGATATCGCCTTCCTGCGTCCCGGCCAGCGGGCCATGGTGCGCTTCACTGCCTATGACTACACCGTGTATGGCGGCATGGAAGGCAGCTTGCAGGAAATTGGCGCCGATACCGTCACCGATGAGAAGGGTAATGCCTTCTACATCGTCAAGGTACGTACCCAGCAGGGTGCACTGGGCGAAAAACACCTGCCCATCATTCCCGGCATGGTAGCCCAGGTGGATATCATGACGGGCAAGAAGAGCATTCTTTCCTATCTGTTGAAACCGGTGCTGCGCGCCAAGGCAGAGGCGTTGACCGAGCGATGAGCCATCCCGTGATCCTGATTACCGCCAGCCCGGCGCTGGCGGATTACTGGGCGGACAGCCTGGGACTGCAAGATGCCTTGCGCCTGACCGACCTGGCGGCGCTCAACCGGCAGGCTGTTCCGGCGGATAGTCTGGTCTTGCTGGACCTGGCCGGGCAGCCACAGGCCAGCAAGGCCGATATTCAGCAGGCCTGCCGTCACTGCCGGGTGGTGGCACTGTCCTCCTTGCCCGCTGACGAGGAAGGGCTGTACTGGTTGCAAAATGGCGCCGTTGCTTACGCACATGCCATGAGTACCGGTGATCTGCTGCAGCAGGTTTTCGATACCGTACAGGCGGGTGGAACCTGGGTAGGGCGCAGCATCATGCAGCAACTGTGTGCCCGCTTTGGCAGCCGTCTGCCCAGCGCGCCGGTATCCGATTGGGCCAGCAAGCTGTCCGAGCGGGAGGCTGCGGTGGTCGATGCCCTGCGCCAGGGGCGTGCCAACAAGGAAATCGCCCGGCAGCTGGATATTTCCGAGCGTACCGTCAAGGCGCACCTGACCTCGGTGTTCCAGAAATTCGGTGTGGAAGATCGCCTGCAGCTGTTGCTGAAGCTGACTGGCGGCTAGTACCGGACACCGCTGACAACAAGCCGCACTGCCTGTATTGGCAATGCGGCTTTGTTTTTAAATGCACACAGGAAAATTCTGAAAATAAATAAGTTTTTGCCCTTCAGTACAATGTATTTTCCTGTCATGGCTGACTAAGCTGGCCGCAATGCTTATTGCGTCTTCAGGAGTCAGTCATGAACGCCCCCGCGATCCAAGGTCAGGTAGTTGCCCTCCACGGTGTAGTCAAAGTCATCGATGCCCAAGGGCATGAACGTCTTCTCAAGGTTGGCGACATCATCCAGCCGGGGGAGCATGTCGTGCTGCTGGATGGCGCGACACTGACCGTAGCGCGTGCCGATGGCGACAGCCTGACGGTGGATGGTCCGCGTGATCTGTCCATGACGGACGAAACCCTGATGCCGCATGCCACGGACAAAACCGAAGCCGCCGTGGCCAAGCTGGCGCCGGAAGCACAACAAGTGCTGGCCGCACTGGAAAACGGGCAGGACCCGCTGGCCCAGCTGGATTCCGCTGCCGCCGGCCTGAATGCAGGTAGTGGCGCGGATGAAGGCAGTCACAGCTTTGTGCGTCTGGTACGGGTCAGCGAATCGCTGAATACGCTGACGCTGGATAGCGCCACCACCACCGCCAGCACCGCACAGACGGTGGTGGGCGATACCTCCACGCCGCAGGCGACTGCGACAACCGCCGTCGCGCCGGTCAGCGTCACCATCGACAATGTCAGTGCCACCAATAATGCCACCCCCACCATTCATGGTACCGGCGTAGCCGGCCTGACCGTGGTGGTGACCAATGCCGCTGGTACCGTGATCGGCACGGCAGTGGTTGCTAGCAACGGCACCTGGAGCCTGGTACCGACTTCGGCCTTGCCGGATGGCACCGATACCCTGATTGCCACCAGCACCAATACGGCAGGTGTTTCCGCCAGTGCTACCGGCTCGGCCATCATCGACACCACCGCGCCGGCTACACCGACGGTCACCATCACCGAACACAACGACCCGAATGGCGTCATCGGCTCGTCGGATCTGCTCAATGGCAAGGTGCAGGCAGTGGTTCAGCTCAGCCCTGCGGATCTGACCGGCCAGGGAACCGCCACCATTACGGTAAAGGATGGCAGCCTCACGGTTGTGCTCACCGTCAATGCCAGCGGTACGGTCAGCAGCAGCAACAGCAGCATTGCGTCTGGCAGTTATGATGCCACGACCGGCAAGCTCACCCTGAGCATTGCCGATCAGGGCAATGGCAGCAATGTCAGTGTTTCTGCTACGCAGACAGACAGTGCGGGCAATGTTTCAGGCACCGGCAGCGACAGCGGCACGGTTGTCAGCATGGTTGCCCCGACCGGCAGCTTGAGCCACAACGCTACCGATGATACCGGCAGCTCGAGTACCGACAGCATCACCAGCAATACCACCCCGCATCTGTCGGGTACCGCCGAAGCAGGCAGCAGTGTCAGCGTGACCGTTGCCGGTCACACCTACACCACCACGGCAGACAGCAACGGCAACTGGTCGGTACAGATCACCAATACCCTGACTGCGGGTACTTACACCCCGAGCATCACCACGACCGATGCCGCGGGCAATACCGAAACGGCCAATGGCACTGCGTTCACCGTCGAGGTGATGAACGCCCCGACCGGTGGCCTGACGCATGATGCCAAGGATGACACCGGGGTCTCCAGTACCGACAGCATCACCAATAACAATCACCCGCAATTGTCTGGCACTGCAGAACCGGGCAGTGCGGTATCCGTTACCGTTGATGGCACCACGTATCAGACCACTGCAGATAGCCATGGTGGTTGGAGCATCAACATCAGTACATCCCTGCCGGACGGTAGCTACACCCCGGTGATCACCACGACCGATGTAGCAGGCAATGCTCAGACCGTGAATGGCACTCCTTTCACGGTGGATACCACTGCACCTGCAACCCCGACGGTGGTGATTACCGAACACAATGACCCGAATGGACAGATCGCCAGTGGCGATCTCAATAGCGCGGGGCAGGTACAAGCCAGTGTCACCCTGAATGCTGGCGACCTGGCCAAGAATGGCAGTGCCACTATCGTGGTGAATGACGGAGGTCAGAGCATCACCCTGACAGTGAACAGTGATGGCTCAATCAGCGGTGGAAATGGCACGGTAAGTGGCAGCTACAGCAATGGCGTAGTCAGCCTGGATATTGCCAAACCGACGGATGGCAGCACGGTTTCCGTTACGGCTACCCAGACCGACAGTGCGGGCAACGTCTCTGGTACGGGCAGCGACAGCGGCGTGGTGAATACCACCGCCCCGGCGACCCCGGCGGTTCACATCGTCGACCACAATGGCGTGATCAGCAGCACCGACGAGAACAGCAGCGGCCAGGTCACCGTCAACGTGAGCCTCAGTGGCAATGTGGTGGTGGGCGACGTGGTGACCTTCACCAATAGCACCAACAACACCACCCAGACCCACACCGTGACCGCTGCCGACCTGACGGCTGGCCACGTCAGCTTTGAAACCACCGCCCCGAGCAGCGGCACGCTGAACGTGCAAGCCACCATCACCGACACGGTGGGCAATGTGTCGCAACCGGGTAGCG
>JAFANL010000261.1 GCA_019232735.1 Aquitalea sp.
GGTCGATCTGATCGGGCTGTTGATGCATTCTGCTGGCTTCCAGGTAAGGGAGTGGCGATGGCTTTCCGTTCCGGGCGCAAAGCGTACCATGAGTTGTCGGTGAAATATCTTTTCATGAAGATATTTACCTGTCCTGATCCCCGCCACGGACCATGTCGTGGCTAGGGGAAAAGCCGCATCAGGCCGCAGGCCGGCGGCGTCCCTTGCCAGGATGGGCCGGCTTGGGCAGGGTGATCTGACGGGTGCGGGCCAGTCTGTCGTGCAGGAACAGTCTGTCCTTGTCGTAGAAGGCCGCCAGATAGGGCAGGGCACACCAGGCCAGGGAAATCAGCAGGGCTTCGCGCCCATGACCCAGATTGCGCGACCAGGCCAGATAGGAAATGGCCGGCATGCCGACAAACAGCAACAGGCCGACAATGTAGCGAAAACCGGCCTGACGCCAATCCATCAGGCGGCCACTGTCCTGACTCACCAGTTGAACCCGCCAGGCTTTCATGGCCACGGTCTGGCCGGATTTGACCCAGCTGCTGCCGAAATAGCCGAACAAGCTGCCAGCCAGCGCCAACTGGGTCAGCAGATCAAGCAATAGCGAATGTCCAAGCCAGGCCTGCAGCCCGGTCATGACGGCGGAAACGGTCAGTAGCAAGGCACCAACCAGCAACAGTTCGTAAAGCTGGCTGCACAGGCGGCGGCCAATACTGGCCGCGGGATAGGATGAACTCATGGATTCGATGACGGGTTGAGGCTCAGCCGGGAGTCTGGGACCCGGCCTGGCTGTGTTGCAGGCGCTGAATGGCCTTTTCCCTGTCGGCAGGGGGAAGACCTTGCAGTTTTTTCCAATTGTGGCGGATTTGCTGGCGTTGTTCCAGCGTCAGGTCTGCCCAGCTTTTCAACCGGCCTTGCAGCCGTTGTTGACCAGCGGCATCCAGCTGGCGATAGGCCGGCACGATGGCGAGCAGGTTTTGCTTCTTCTCCGGTGCATAGCGATCCCACTCGCTGGCCAGCGGGGCCATGACGGCTTGTTGCTCGCCATCCAGCTGCTCCCAGCGCGGGTTGGTCAGCGGACTGGCCAGCAGGGGTGTGCTCAGCAAGCTGCTCAGCAGCAAGGCTGGCAGCAGCAGTGTTCTAGTCATGCACGCTCCCGGAAAAATGCGGTTCCATCAGCAGCTCCAGCGGCAGCGGCTGCGACAGGATGGCCGCATCCACGGCTTCTTCGTCTTGTGCGCCGGTGGCCAGCCAGACGGCACCGCCACTGATCAGCACCAGGCTCAAGGCCAGCATGGCATGGCGCAGTACCAGTAAATGGCGTTGCTGCCACAGCGCCAGTTGTTCGCTACGCCTGAGCGGCGCGTTGCGGCGTTGTTCAAAACGCTGCAGCAGCTTTTCCCGCTGTGCTTGCAGCGCGGTCGAGTCTGGCTGACTGGCTGGCTGTTCCAGCACCGTGCAAACGCCAAGGGCCAGCTTGTCTTCACCGCTGCTCAGGCTGGCGGGCACACCTTTTTGCTGCAGGATGGCCGCCAGGGTCTGGCTGGCGCGGGCAGTATGGGCTTTGACGCGGCCTGGCGTGCAGGCCATGACTCTGGCCACTTGCTCCGGGGTCAGTTTTTCCCGGTGACGGAGCAGAAAAGCCTGCCGCTGCGGTGTTGGCAGCAAGAGCAGAGCCCCGTCGATCAACTGGGCGACTTCCGGGCGGGCATACCATTGCTGGGGATCGCTGTCCGCTGCGCTAGCCTTGATTTCCAGGGTTTCCAGTGGATCGGCAGCGTCATCTTCGGTACGTGTCGGACGCAGGGCGGCCAACAGGGACGCCGGAAGTTGCCGCCACCTGAGCTGTTGGCACCGGCGATGCATGCGGTGGTGCAGGATGTGCTGGAACAGGAGTGGCAGTTCCTGGGCGGGCGCGTGGGCGTAACGATCGACCAGCTGCAGCATGGCTTCTTGCACGATGTCCAGTGCAAGGGCTGTATCGCGCACGGCGTACAGGGCCTGTTTGCAGGCACCTTGCTCTGCCGACTGCAGAAAGTCGGCCATTTCCTTGCGGCTCGCCATGGGAGGGAATTCGGGTTGATACCAACGCAAGATAGTAGCAGAGCCAAACAGGGACGGCCAGCCTGCGGATTTCCCTGTTTTTACCGTGGCTTAGCGTGTTTTTGCACCTGCACAAAAGCCTTGACCATCATTTGAGGGATACGCTAAGGTCTTTCATCACAACGGGATGAAACACAAGTCAATCGTCAAGATTGACTGCAAGACAAGACAAAGAGGCACAAGATGCAGATATCGGGCGCGGAGATCGTAGTCCGTTGCCTGCAGGAAGAAGGAGTCGAATTCCTGTTCGGCTACCCCGGCGGCGCGGTTCTCGAAATTTATGATGCCATCTTCCGGCAGGACAAGTTCAAGCACGTTCTGGTTCGCCATGAGCAGGCTGCGGTGCATGCCGCCGATGCCTACTCGCGTTCCAGCGACAAGGTAGGCGTTGCACTGGTGACTTCCGGTCCCGGTGCCACCAATGCCGTCACCGGCATTGCCACCGCCTATATGGACTCCATTCCCATGGTGGTGATTTCCGGCCAGGTGGCTACGCCAGCCATCGGCCTGGACGCCTTCCAGGAAGTCGACATGGTGGGGATCACCCGCCCGTGCGTGAAGCACAACTTCCTGGTCAAGGATGTCAACGATATCGCTGACACCATCAAGAAAGCATTCTACATCGCCAAGAGTGGCCGTCCCGGCCCGGTGGTGGTGGATATTCCCAAGGATGTGACCCAGCAACGTGCCGAATTCCACTACCCGGAAAGCGTGCACATCCGTTCCTATGTGCCTGCCACCCGCGGCCATCCGGGACAGATCAAGAAGGCCATCAACCTTCTGCTGGAAGCCAAGCGTCCTTACATCTATGTTGGTGGCGGTGCCGTACAGGGCAATGCCGCAGCCGAAGTGACCGAGCTGGTCAAGTCGCTGGGCCTGCCATGTACCAACACCCTGATGGGCCTGGGTGCCTATCCGGGTTCTGATCCGCAGTTCCTCGGCATGCTGGGCATGCACGGTACTTACGAGGCCAATATGGCCATGCAGTACTGTGATGTGCTGATCGCCGTGGGTGCGCGCTTTGATGACCGCGTGATCAGCGTGCCGTCGCACTTCCTGTCGCAGCCGAAGAAGATCATCCACATCGACGTGGACCCGTCTTCCATTTCCAAGCGCGTGAAGGTGGACGTGCCCATCGTCGGCGACGTCAAGCATGTGCTGCGCGAGATGCTGGACATCCTGCGCCAGTCCGGCCAGAAACCGGATGCCGGCCACCTGGCTGGCTGGTGGAAGCAGATTGAAGAATGGCGCGGCCACAACAGCCTGCTGTACACCCCGTCGACCGAGCTGATCAAGCCGCAATACGTGGTGGAAAAGCTGTATGAAATCACCGGCGGCAAGGCCATCGTGGCATCCGATGTGGGACAGCATCAGATGTGGGCGGCCCAGTACTACAAGTTCGACGATCCGAAGCAGTGGCTGAATTCCGGTGGCTTGGGTACCATGGGCTTCGGTTTGCCTGCGGCCATGGGCGCGCAACTGGCCAATCCGGATGCCACCGTCGCCTGTATCACCGGCGAAGGCTCCATCCAGATGAACATCCAGGAGCTGTCCACCTGCAAGCAATACCACACCCCGGTCAAGATCGTGGCGCTGAACAACCGCTATCTGGGCATGGTGCGTCAATGGCAGGAGTTCTTCTACGGCACCCGTTATTCGGAATCGTATATGGATGCCCTGCCGGACTTCGTGAAAGTGGCCGAAGCCTATGGCCACGTCGGTTTCAAGATCGAAAACCCGTCCGATGTCGAGCCGGTGCTGCGCGAGGCCTTTGGCCCGGCGCTGAAGGAACGTCTGGTATTCCTGGACTTCCGTACCGATCAATCCGAGAACGTGTTCCCGATGATCCAGAATGGCAAGGGTCTGGACCAGATGGATTTGCCGCCGCATATGCGCGACATCCAGCAGGTGCCTTTCGAGAACAACCGTGACTACGGCAATATGTGCTGAGGCGGGCGGTATGAGACATATACTTTCGATTTTGCTGGAAAACGAAGCGGGTGCACTGTCCCGCGTGGTGGGCCTGTTTTCGGCCCGGGCTTACAATATTGACTCACTGACGGTGTCGACTACCGAGGATCCGACACTGTCACGGATGACGATCGTCACGCATGGTTCCGACGAAGTCATCGAGCAGATCACCAAGCAGCTCAACAAGCTGATCGAGGTGGTCAAGGTGATTGACCTCAACGAATCCGAGCACATCGAACGCGAGATGATGCTGATCAAGGTGCGCGCGACCGGCAAGGACCGGGAGGAAATGAAGCGCATGGCGGATATTTTCCGCGGTCGCATCATCGATGTTACGGAAAAGACTTACACCATCGAGCTGACTGGTACGAGCGACAAGCTGGGGGCCTTTATCGAGGCCATTGACCGTGCAGTGATCCTGGAAACGGTCCGTACTGGCGCATCCGGCATTGGCCGTGGTGAACGGGTTCTGAAAATCTGATATATCTATACATCTGACAGGCGGCCGCACAGGCGGCTGCCCAGATAACAAGGGACAAAGCAAATGAAAGTGTATTACGACAAGGACGCGGATCTTTCCATCATCAAGGGTAAAAAAGTAGCCATCATCGGTTACGGCACGCAAGGCCATGCCCACGCCCAGAACCTGAAAGAGTCTGGCGTTGATGTGATTGTGGGTCTGCGCAAGGACGGCGCGTCCTGGAAAAAGGCTGAAGCTGCTGGTCACAAGGTGAAGGAAGTGGCCGAGGCGGTGAAGAAGGCCGACGTCGTGATGATCCTGCTGCCGGACGAATCGCAGCCGGACGTATACCGCAGCGAAATCGCCCCCAACATCAAGAAGGGTGCTGCACTGGCTTTCGCCCACGGCTTCAATGTGCATTACAACCAGATCGTTCCGCGTGAAGACCTGGACGTGATCATGGTGGCCCCGAAAGGCCCGGGCCACACCGTGCGTTCCGAGTACGTGAAGGGTGGCGGCGTGCCGACCCTGATCGCCGTATACCAGGACAAGTCCGGCAAGGCCCGTGACGTGGCCCTGTCCTACGCTGCTGCCAACGGCGGCACCAAGGGTGGCGTGATCGAAACCAACTTCCGCGAAGAAACCGAAACCGACCTGTTCGGCGAACAGGCTGTACTGTGTGGCGGCGCGGTTGAACTGGTGAAGGCCGGTTTCGAAACCCTGACCGAAGCCGGTTACGCTCCGGAAATGGCCTACTTCGAGTGCCTGCACGAACTGAAGCTGATCGTCGACCTGATGTACGAAGGCGGCATCGCCAACATGAACTACTCCATCTCCAATAACGCGGAGTATGGCGAGTACGTGACCGGCCCGGAAGTGGTGACCTCCGCCACCAAGGAAGCCATGAAAAAGGCCCTGTACCGCATCCAGTCCGGCGAATACGCCAAGATGTTCATCCTGGAAGGCAAGACCAACTATCCGAGCATGACTGCCCGTCGTCGCCTGACTGCCGATCA
>JAFANL010000049.1 GCA_019232735.1 Aquitalea sp.
GCATCGGCAATATCCTTGGCATCGCCCAGGCGGCCCAGGGAAATCTGGCCGACCAGCGCAGTGCGCTGCTCTTCCGGCAGGGCACGAGTCATGTCGGTATCAATAAAGCCCGGTGCCACGCAGTTTACCGTGATATTGCGACTGCCAACCTCACGTGCCATGGACTTGGTGAAGCCCATGATACCGGCTTTGGCCGCTGCGTAGTTGGTTTGACCGGCGTTGCCGGTGGCGCCCACAACCGAAGCGATGTTGATGATACGACCCCAACGGGCTTTCATCATGCCGCGCAGTACGGCCTTGGATGCCTTGAATACCGACTTCAGGTTGGTATCCATGATGGCATCCCAGTCATCGTCCTTCATGCGCATCAACAGGCCATCGCGGGTAATGCCGGCATTGTTGACCAGAATGGCCACGGCACCGAATTCCTTGTCGATGGCATCCACCAGCGCCTCGATGGCACCGTCTTCGGTCACGTTCAGCACGCGACCGGCACCACCGGCCGCAGCCAGGCGTTCGTTGATGGCAGCAGCGCCGGACTCGGAAGTCGCGGTGCCGATGACAATGGCGCCCTCGGCTTGCAGCGCATCGGCAATGGCTGCGCCAATGCCGCGCGAAGCGCCGGTAACCAGGGCTACTTTGCCTTGCAGACTCATTGAGGATGTCTCCTTGTTGTATACATCAGCACCCGCCAGCTCCACATCCTCGCTGGCGGATGAATATCATTGCAGCTCGGCCTTCGCCGCTTCCAGGGCCGCGGCATCGGTCAGCGCCAGGCACTTGACGTTGCCGTCGATGCGCTTGGCCAAGCCCGCCAGCACCTTGCCCGGACCGCATTCGGCCATGGTCAGGATGCCGTCGCCAGAGAGCTTCTGGATGGTTTCGGTCCAGCGCACCGGGCTGTACAGCTGACGCACCAGTGCGTCGCGGATATCAGCGGCATCGCTGTAGCTGGCCACATCGGCATTGTGCAATACCGGGATGGCCGGGGTATTGATATGTACTTGCAGCAGGGCTTCAGCCAGTTGCATGCCGGCCGGCTTCATCAGCGCGCAGTGCGAAGGCACCGATACCGGCAGCGGCAGCGCACGCTTGGCACCACGGGCCTTGCAGGCTTCCATGGCGCGCTCAACGGCAGCCTTGCCACCGGCAATCACCACCTGGCCCGGCGAGTTGAAATTGACGGCTTCCACCACTTCGCCATTGGCGGCTTCGGCACAGGCAGCACGCACCTCGTCATCCGACAGGTTCAGAATGGCCGCCATGGCCCCCTGCCCCGCCGGCACGGCGTTTTGCATGGCTTCGGCGCGCAGGCGCACCAGCTTGACGGCCTCGGCAAACGGCAGTGCACCAGCGGCCACCAGCGCCGTGTATTCACCCAGGCTGTGACCGGCGACCACGACCGGCTGCTGACCACCGACTTCCTGCCAGGCCAGATAGGTGGCTACACCGGCAGCCAGCATGATGGGCTGGGTATTGACCGTGGCATTGATGGCCTCGGCCGAATCGGCTTGCAGCATGGCCCACAGGTCTACGCCTAGGGCAGTGGAGGCTTCTTCGAAGGTGTGCTTGACCACCGGCAGGTCGGCAAAGCCATCCATCATTTTCAGGCTTTGCGAGCCCTGACCGGGAAAGAGAAAGGCAAACGCCATAGACAGTCTCCGCAATTTCGACGGAATAATAATCGACGGAAGGATGAGCCAATCAGACTGTGCTGCCAAGCACTCAGATCAAACGCCCATGAAAATGGGCGTTATCTGCTTGCATGGCGGCACACGACGACAACCAGGCTTCCGTCGCGAAGAATCAGTACTTCAGCAGCACGGCACCCCAGGCAAAACCACCGCCGATCCCTTCCAGCAGAATGGTCTGACCACGCTGGATGCGACCATCGCGTACGGCATGGTCCAGCGCCAGCGGAATGGAAGCGGCCGAGGTATTGCCCTGTTGCGGCAATGTCACGATCACGCGCTCCATCGACATACCCAGGTGTTTGGCCGTGGATTCGATGATGCGCAGATTGGCCTGGTGCGGCACCAGCCAGTCCACCTGGGACTTGTCGACACCGGCCTCGGCCAGCGTGGTGCCGGCGATCTCGGACAGTGCCTTGACTGCAAACTTGAATACCGCCGGGCCGTCCATGTGCAAGAAGGGAATGCCCTGGATCTTGCCGCCGGAAATCTGTGCCGGGGTATTCAGAATGTCCTTGTAGCGGCCATCGGAGGCCAGCTTGGCATGCAGGATGCCCGGTTCGTCCGAGGCACCCAGCACCACGGCACCGGCGCCGTCACCAAACAGCACGCAGGTGCGGCGGTCTTCCCAGTCCATCACCCGCGACATCACTTCGGCACCGACAACCAGCACCTTGCTGGCCATGCCGCCCTTGATGTAGTTATGCGCGGTGGTCAGGGCAAACATGAAGCCCGCACACACGGCCTGCACGTCGAACGCGGCACAGCCGTGAATGCCCAGCTTTTCCTGCAACAGGCAGGCCGTGCTGGGGAAAATCATGTCGGGCGTGGTGGTGGCAACGATGATCAGATCGATCTCGGTCTTGTCGATGCCAGCGCTCTGGATGGCAGCTTCTGCTGCCTTCAGCGCCAGATCGCTGGTGGTTTCTTCATCGGACACGATGTGGCGGGCATGGATGCCAGTGCGCGAAACAATCCACTCGTCACTGGTTTCCACGCGCTCGGCCAGCATCGCATTCGTGAGCACATTGGATGGCAGATAACTGCCAGTGCCTAGAATGCGGGAATGGGCCATGTGTTATTAATCAGTTCGCTTCCGGCTCGGCTTGCTTGAGATTATTTAATTGGTGCGCAACCCGGTCGGTAATATGACCAATCACGTCGGAACCAGCTTCCTCGCAAGCCTGTTCCAGCGCGAAACGGAATCCTACGGCATCGGTTCCACCATGACTTTTCACCACGATGCCACGCAGGCCCAGCAGGCTGGCACCATTGTAGCGTCGGGGATCGACACGATTGCGGAAACGCTTGAGCACCGGCATGGCGGCCAGCGCACACAGGCGGGTCCACCAGCTGCGGGTGAATTCCTGCCGCAGGAAAGAAGCAATCATGTGCGCCAGCCCCTCAGCTGATTTGAGCGCCACATTGCCAGTAAAACCGTCGCAGACTACCACATCTACCGTGCCTTTGTAGACGTCGTTGCCTTCGACATTACCGAAGAAGTTCAGCTCGGACTGACGCAGGTATTCGCCAGCGCGCTTGACGCTGTCGTTGCCTTTGATGTCTTCCGAACCGATATTAAGCAGCCCGACCAGCGGATTGGCATTGCCGGTAATACTGGAAACCAGCTCCGAACCCATGATGCCGAACTGCAGAAGTTGTTCTGGCGTGCAATCGACGTTGGCGCCCAGGTCCAGCATGCAGGTGCTGCCCTTGACGGATGGCATCATCTTGGCGATGGCCGGTCGTTCGATGCCCGGGATGGTTTTGAGGACAAAGCGTGCGGTCGCCATCAGTGCACCGGTATTACCGGCAGACACGGCGGCTTGCGCCTGGCCTTCCTTGACGAGATTGATCGCCACCCGCATGGACGAATCTTTCTTGTTCTTCAGGGCGAGCTGCGGCGACTCGTCCATGCCCACCACTTGCGTGGCATGCTGGATACGGACGCGCGAAGGCGCAACACCCGGATGACGGGACAATTCAGCCTCGATGGCTGCCTGGTCTCCGACAAGAATCAGATTGGTGTTGGGATGGTCTTGCAGGAATTGGATCGATGCTGGGACGGTGACCTTGAGGCCAACGTCACCGCCCATTGCATCAA
>JAFANL010000067.1 GCA_019232735.1 Aquitalea sp.
GGGCCCCATCGGCCTGAAAGCCCATCTGGCACCGTTCATGGCCAACCACGTGGTGGCTGAAGTGCCGGGCGCGGTTGCCGGTCAGACTGCGGTTTCTGCTGCGCCGTTCGGCTCGGCTTCCATCCTGCCCATCTCCTTCATGTATATCCGCATGATGGGTGCCGAGGGCATGAAGGCCGCCACCGAAAACGCGCTGCTGTCGGCCAACTACATGGCCAAGAAGCTGGGTGAGCACTTCCCGGTGCTGTACACCGGTGCCAATGGCCGTGTGGCACATGAGTGCATCATCGACCTGCGCCCGCTCAAGGCCGCCAGTGGCGTGACCGAAGTGGACGTGGCCAAGCGCCTGATGGACTACGGCTTCCACGCCCCGACCATGAGCTTCCCGGTGCCGGGCACGTTGATGATCGAGCCGACCGAATCCGAACCCAAGGCCGAACTGGACCGCTTCATCGCCGCCATGACCGCCATCCGTCAGGAAATCGACCAGGTACAGAACGGCAGCTGGCCGGCGGACAACAACCCGCTGCGCAATGCCCCGCACAGCAAGGCCGACATTGCCGGTGACTGGGAGCGTCCGTACAGCCGTGAAACCGGCCTGTTCCCGCTGCCTTATGTGCTGGAAAACAAGTTCTGGCCGAGCGTGAACCGTATCGACGACGTGTACGGCGACCGTAACCTGGTGTGCAGCTGCCCCAGCACGGATAGCTATCTGTAAGCAGGAAAGCGGTATGGGCATCTGATGCTCACGCCTGCATTTGAGCGCAACCCCCGCCATGAGCGGGGGTTTTTCATGTCGGAGTGAACAGATTTTGCTTTAGAGCAAATATGCTAAATAATTTTTTGCTATTTTTATCACCGGGCTAGGCTATGCTGAAATACTTGCATTTCGCATAAAGTATTAAATAATCTGATAAATATTTAAAGTATTTAGCTTAAAAAACACCCATGAATAGGGATGATTGCTAGAATGACCGTGACTGCCAAACAGGGCGGGCGACCCGGAAAGGGAGGCCTGCCTGGGGTGGAGTGAATTGATGACGTTTGAGGTAGGCTGAAACGCGATATGCTGCATGACGCAATACAGATTGCCCCGGATACCATGGCGCGTTTTGCCTTGCTGGAACAGCTGCGCCACCCGATCTGGGTGTTTGATATCGATAACAAGCGGGTGTTCTGGGCCAATACCCAGGCACTCCAGGTCTGGGATGCCAGCAGTCTGGAGGAATTATCCAGCCGCGACATGGGGCTGGACATGTCCGACGCGGTGTCACGCCGCCTGCACCAGTATCAAAACGATTTCGAGCGCTTTGGCATGACGTTTTCCGAAGCCTGGACACTCTATCCCAACGGCAAGCCGCGCAGCCTGCAAGTGGTATTCAGCGGTCTGCGCCATCAGGGGCGCATGATGATGCTGTGCGAAGCCCTGGGCGAGCTGCAGGCCGATCCCGATACCCTGCGCAGTGCCGAAGCGCTACTGCATTCATCGGTGCAGATTACCTTGTATCAGGCTGATGGCCCGGCCCTGTATCGCAATCCCGCCGCGCGGGAAAATGTTATTGACCCTGCCGAGTGCTGGCAGGGTCATTTCCTGTTGCCTGCCGATGCCGACCAGTTACAGCAGCAGTTGCTGCAGTCCGGCAAGGGGCGACTGGTGGCGCAGGTCTTGACCCGGCGTGGTCCGCGCTGGCACGAGGTGTCGGCCAGACAGTGCCGCGATGCCGTTTCCGGGCAGGATGCATTGTTGTTCAGTGAGATGGATGTCAGCGAACTGAAAGATGCCGAAGCGCGTGCCCAGTATCTGGCCACCCACGACACGCTGACAGGCCTGCCCAACCGCAATTTCGTGCAGCAAAGCTATCCGGCGCTGTTGAAACAAGTGCAGCAGCAGGGCGGGCAGATCGCCCTGCTGTGTATCGATCTGGACCGTTTCAAGAATATCAATGACAGCCTGGGGCATGCTTTTGGCGACATGCTGCTGGTGCAGATGAGCGAGCGCCTGAAGCTGCTGTTGAAGCCGGGCCAGCAGGTGGCGCGTCAGGGGGGCGACGAGTTTTTGGTCCTGATCAGCGCGCCCCAGGTGCGGCTGGCGGCAGAAAAACTGGCCCATGCCATCATCGATAGCCTGGCTCAGCCATTGTGGCTGCGTGGTCAGCAAGTACAGCTGACTGCCTCGATCGGCATCAGCCTGTGCCAGGACGGTGCGGTGGATATCCAGAGCCATATGCGCCATGCCGATCTGGCCATGTATAGCGCCAAGGATGCCGGGCGCAATGGCGTCAGTTTCTACGATGAAACCATGGATGCCCGTGCCCAGGCCCGTCTGGCGCTGGAATATGAAATCCGCCGTGGTCTGGAAAATGGTGAGTTCGAGGCCTTCTACCAGCCGCGGGTAGACTGCATCAGCGGGAAGATCATCGGTGCAGAGGCGCTGGCGCGCTGGCGTCACCCGGAGCGTGGCCTGCTGTTTCCCGACAGCTTTATTCCCGCCTGCGAGGAGAGCGGCCTGGTGCGTGAGCTGGATCGCCAGATTCTGCGTCAGGTCGCCGACCATCTGGCGCGCTGGGATGCGCAGAGCAGGGCGCTGCAGATCTCGGTCAACCTGTCGGCCAGCCAGTTTACCGACCCGCAACTGACCCGCGAGTTACAGGATATCCTGCAACAAAGTGGCTGCCGCGCGGCCAGCATCGAGCTGGAAATCACCGAGTCCCTGCTGCTGGCGCATGATCAAAGCACGCTGGATACCTTGAACTCGCTGCGCAAGATGGGCTTTGCCATCGCCATTGACGACTTTGGCACCGGCTATTCCAGCCTGGCCTATTTGCAGAACTATCCGCTCAACACCCTCAAGATTGACCGTTCCTTTATTTCCGGCCTGCCACAACGCTCGGCCATCCCGGAGCTGATTACCAGCCTGTGCCGGATTCTCAAGCTGGACATGGTGGCCGAGGGGGTGGAAACCCATGCGCAACTGGAATGGCTGCGCCAGCAGGGCTGCCAGCAATACCAGGGCTATCTGTGCAGCCGGCCGGTGTCGCTGGCGCATTTCGAAGCCCTGTTGCGCGATGGCGAGACCTCATCCTGATGAGTCCGCTGCATAAGCTTAGCGGAATGTGTCATTTGAATTTGCCACGTCTTGGCTTAAGCTGATGTCCTGCAGGGGCTCCGTCATATAGCGGCATCCCCCTGCGCGGAGATCACCATGCCCCTGCGTTCCCTTGCTTTGTTGCTGGCCGTCGCCAGCCCTTTGGCGCTGGCCGCCAAGCCGCTTACCGTCTGTACGGATGCCAATCCGGAAGGTTTTGATGTGGTGCAGTACAACTCGCTGGTCACCACCAATGCCTCGGCCGACGTGCTGATGAACCGACTGGTGGAATACGATGCCGCCAGTCACAAGCTGCAACCGGGCCTGGCCAGCAGCTGGCAGGCAAGCAGCGATGGCTTGAGCTACACCTTCAAGCTGCGCCCCGGCGTGGCTTTCCACACAACAGACTATTTCAAGCCCAGTCGCAAGCTTAATGCGGATGACGTGGTGTTTACCTTCCAGCGCATGCTCGACCCGGATCACTCCTGGTACAAGACCGCAGCCAATGGTTATCCCCATGCGCAGTCCATGCAGCTGCCCAAGCTGATCAAGTCGGTGAGCAAGCTGGATGCCAGCACCGTACGCTTCGAGTTGAATTACCCGGAGGCGACCTTCCTGTCCACCCTCAGCATGGGTTTTGCCTCCATCTACTCCGCCGAATACGCGGCCCAGTTGCAAACCGCTGGCAAGCAGGCGGAGCTCAACAGCAAACCGATTGGCACCGGTCCCTTCATCCTGCGCAGCTTCCAGAAAGACAGCGTGGTGCGTTACCTGCCCAATCCGGCGTACTGGGGTGCCCGCCCCAAGGTTTCCGCACTGGTGTATGCCATCACCCCGGATGCTGCGGTACGGGTACAAAAGCTCAAAGCCGGCGAATGCCAGCTGGCCTTGTCTGCCAAGCCACAGGATGTGCTGGCGGTGAAGGACGACAGCAAGATACGGGTACTGGAAACACCGGCCTTCATGACCGCTTTTGTGGCCATCAACAGCCAACACAAGCCATTTGACAATGTGTTGGTACGCCAGGCGGTGAATCTGGCTTTCGACAAGAACACCTACCTGAAAACCGTCTTTGATGGCACGGCCACAACGGCGACCCTGCCTTATCCGCCCAATACCTGGGGCTATAACAAGGCAGTCAAGCCTTATCCGCTTGATCTGCTGCGGGCAAAGAAGCTGCTGGCCCAGGCCGGCTACCCCAATGGCTTTGATACCAGCATCTGGGTAAGGCCAAGCGGCAGTACGCTCAACCCCAACCCCAAGGCTGGGGCCGAATTGTTACAGGCAGATCTGGCCAAGGTCGGCATCCGGGCGCAGATCAAGGTGATCGAGTGGGGCGAGCTGATCAAGCGTGGCAAGGCGGGTGAGCATGACCTCCTGTTCATGGGCTGGGCTGGCGACAACGGCGATCCGGATAATTTCCTGACGCCGCAATTTTCCTGCGCGGCGGTACAGTCCGGTACCAACTTTGCCCGTTACTGCGACCCGAAGCTGGACAAGCTGATTGGCGATGGCAAGAAAACCAGCGATTTCGCCCAGCGCAGCAAGCTTTATCTGCAAGCACAGAAGCAGATCAGCGATCAGGCACTGTGGCTGCCGCTGGCTCACCCTACGGCTTACGTACTGGAGCGCAAGGAAGTGTCCGGCTTTGTGGCCAACCCCTTTGGTCGCGTCAACTTCGGCACGGTCAGCTTGCAGTAATACCTGCTAATGTGTTGGGCAAAAGGCAGCGTCAGGCTGCCTTTTTGCATGCCGGGCCGGCGTGCGCAAGAGAACGGGATGCTGGCAGGGGGCTGCTTGCGGTATCATGACGGGGTGTTTGTCGATCACAGACGCAGCGGGTGCCGGGATTCATCTGTTCCGGGGTTCCGCCTATCGGGAAGAAGCCTGCCATGAGCCGCAAAGAAAGCAAAAGTCCAACCTTTGACCGCATCGTCGAAGCCAGCCTGCAGCTGTTCAATCAGCAGGGTGAACGCAGCGTGACCACCAATCACATTGCCCGCTATCTGAATATCAGCACCGGCAATCTGTATTATCACTTTGCCTGCAAGGAAGACATCATCAATGAGCTGTATAGCCGCTATTCCAAGGGAATGGCCGATTATCTCAGCGCGGCTGGTGAATTGAGCGTGAATGCTTCCGTCGAGGGGCTGGTATCGCTGCTGGAAAAAGTATTGCGCCATCTGTGGGCTTTCCGCTTCATTCCGCAGAGCATTTCCAGCCTGTTTTCCGTCAATCAGTCCTTGCAGGAAAGCTATAGCAAGATCGAGGCAGGCTTGATCAGCCGTGGCGTGGAAAAGCTGTTCTTCAAGCTGCGCGACCAGGGCATGCTGGAAGGGGATGATGTACAGATCGGTTTTCTGGCACGCAATTTCCAGTTGCTGCAAACCGGCTGGATTGCCCGCCCCGACATTGCCAAATGTCCGCAAGAGGCACAGATCGTGGCGCGGGAGGGCTGTCTGAGCCTGTTGTATTTCCTGGCGCCTTATGTCTCCAGCCGTTTCCGCCAGCCTTTCGAGCGCGTGCTGTCCAGCCTGAGTCTGGCGCCACTGCCGCTGGCGGTTTGAGCGTGTAGCCCTGAAAAAAAGCCGACCAACTGGTCGGCTTTTTCTATTGGCATGCCAGATTTTTCATAAGCTTTTCACTTTCCCTGACTTGGCTTCTGCCCCTGCTGTCGGTATGGTTGGCGTGGTATGCAAAAAGACTGATTAGCCACAGGAGAAAAGAAGATGAAACTGGAAACACTGGCCGTGCACGGCGGCTATAGCCCGGACCCGACCACCAAGGCGGTGGCCGTTCCCTTGTATCAGACCACCAGCTATGCCTTTGACAGCACCCAGCATGGTGCCGATCTGTTCGATCTCAAGGTGCAGGGCAATATCTACACCCGCATCATGAATCCCACCACCGATGTGCTGGAAAAGCGCGTGGCCGCACTGGAAGGCGGTATCGGTGCGCTGGCCGTGGCCTCCGGCATGGCGGCTATCAGCTACGCCATCCAGACCATTGCCGAGGCCGGCGACAACATCATTGCCACCAGCACCCTGTATGGCGGGACTTACAATCTGTTTGCCCACACCTTCCCGCAACTGGGCATCGAAGTACGCTTCATCGATTACAAGGACCCGGCCTCCATCAGCAAGTTGGTGGATGATAAGACCAAGGCGGTATTCTGCGAATCGGTGGGTAATCCGCTGGGCAATGTGGTGGACTTTTCCGCCTTTGCCGACCAGGCGCACCAGCACGGCCTGCCGCTGATTGTCGACAATACCGTCCCGTCCCCCTATCTGTGCCGTCCCTTC
>JAFANL010000081.1 GCA_019232735.1 Aquitalea sp.
CGGGCACCTACCAGCAGGGCAACTTGAGCGTCCTTGAAAGCGACGTTCGGATCGTCGGTGGCAACCATGCCGGCCAGCAGCGGGAAGGCACAGTCTTCCAGTTCCATCATCACGCCTTTGACGGCGGTCTGGGCTTGCGGCAGGTCGAGCAGTTGCAGGATGACCGGCTGGTCTTTACCCAGCATTTCACCACTGGCAATACGGAACAGCAGGCTGTAGCCGATCTGACCAGCAGCACCGGTAACGGCAACGCGAACGGGAGCTTTCATTGGTGGACTCTCCTTTAGATATCCGAGACTGTCTCTAATTGCAGATGTTGCTCTGCACTATAGGTGTGAAGCGAGTGTATCACGGAGTGTAGACCATGTGGGGCTGGATTCCCCATCAGAAATTCTGATAAGCTCCATTGTGTCTTATGTCTTATATAAGACATCCCTTTACGCTTGATTTATTTGATGATACAAAGCCACTACATGATTGCTAATGCTCCGCGTCGCCAGCCCCTTTATGTGCAGATCAAGCAGTTCTTGCTGCGTCGCATTGCCGAGGGTGAATGGCTGGAACATGATGCCTTGCCCAGTGAATGGGATCTGGCGGATGAGATGTCAGTCAGTCAGGGGACGGTACGCAAGGCATTGACCGAACTGGTTGCCGATGGCTTGTTGTACCGGCAGCAAGGCAAGGGCACTTTCGTGGCGCCGGTGCTTAGTGATTGGGGCGCGGCCTTGTTGCAGTCACCCGGTGTGTTTGATGAAGTGCCGGACAGGTTGAGTTGTGAATTTCTGGCCATCTCGCGCATGAATGCCAGCGACGATATGGCGGTGGCCTTGCAGCTGCGCCGCCATGCGCCGATGTTTCGGGTGCGGCAGTTGTGGCGTGGGCAGGGCAGGCCGGTGGCGCTGGATGAGGCTTATCTGCCGGCTGAGCGCTTTGATGGCATGGAGGCGCGCTGGTTTCGATCTGGCGGCGGGGTGTATGCCACCTTGCAACAACGCTTCGGCGTGCGGGTGGTGGAGTGGCGCGAGCAGTACCGTGCGGTGATGTTGCCGCGCGAAGATGCCAGCCTACTGGGTTTGTCTGGCGCAGCACTGGAAGAGCCGGTGTTGAGCTTGCTCAGACTGTCGGTTTCCTCAGTCGGGGAGCGGGTGGAATGGCGGCAGCGTTATTGCCTGAGTCGGGATCTGGCGCTGCTGCAAAAGGGTGGCTGATGTCGCCTGAAAGCATGCAAATGTCGCTTGTCCGGCAAAAAACGGGCAGAAGAGGGGTGATGTTTGCTAGAATTTCATGATCATATTGCCCTGCAACATCGGGCGACATGATGTTTAAGTATTGAGAGGGACTTTCCGGTTTTTACAAGGGCGGACCTTTCAGGCGGGCTTCCAGACAGGGGCCCGGAGATAACCACTTGGTTCAAATACATCCAAGGAAGCCATATGCAGAAGCAACGACCGAAGCACCTGGATCTGGCCACGATCAGACTGCCCATCCCGGGCATCGTCTCGATCTTGCACCGGGTCAGTGGTGTGGCGCTCTTCTTTTCCCTCCCGCTGTTGATCTACCTCCTTCATGGTTCGCTCAGTTCAGCAGAGTCCTTTGAAACCTACCGTGCCATTGTCGGCAACCCGCTGGTGAAGATTGTCCTCATCGGCTTGTTGTGGGCTTACATGCATCATTTCTGTGCCGGTATCCGTTTCCTGTTCCTGGATATCCATAAGGGTCTGGAACTGCAAACCGCTCGTGCTACCGCCAAGACCGTGGTAGTGGTGAGCCTGGCTCTGACGCTGATTCTGGGGGTAGCACTATGGTAAACCGCTCTGTCATCGGCGCTCACTACGGTTTGCGCGACTGGGTCATGCAGCGCGTGACGGCCACCATCATGGTGATCTATACCGTAGCTCTGGCGCTGTTCCTGCTGACGATGCCGTCCAGCTATGCCGGCTGGAAAGACTTCTTCGCACAAACCTGGGTGCAGGTACTGACCCAGACCACCCTGCTGGCAGTCTTCCTGCACGTATGGGTTGGTATTCGCGATGTGTGGATGGACTACATCAAGCCGACCGGCCTGCGCCTGGCGCTGCACGCTTTCACCATCGTGTGGCTGGTGTCCTGTTTCATCTATTCCGTTAAAGTTGTCTGGGGGCTGTAATGGGCGTACCTGTTCGTCATTTTGATGCAGTAATCGTTGGCGCAGGTGGTGCTGGCATGCGTGCCGCCCTGCAACTGTCCGAAGCTGGCCTGAAGACTGCCGTCCTGTCCAAGGTATTCCCCACCCGCTCGCATACTGTAGCGGCGCAGGGCGGTGTTTCCGCCTCGCTGGGCAACTCCGAGGAAGATCACTGGCACTGGCATATGTACGACACCGTCAAGGGGTCGGACTGGCTGGGCGACCAGGATGCCATCGAATTCATGTGCCGCGAGGCACCCAAGGTCGTGACCGAGCTGGAACACTTCGGCATGCCGTTCGACCGCAACGCTGACGGCACCATCTACCAGCGTCCGTTCGGCGGCCACATGTCCAATTTCGGTGAAAAGCCGGTGCGTCGCGCCTGTGCCGCCGCCGACCGTACCGGTCATGCCATGCTGCACGCGCTGTACCAGCGCAATGTACGTGCCAACACCCATTTCTTTGTGGAATGGATGGCACTGGACCTGATTCGCGATGCCGACGGTAATGTGCAAGGCGTGATCGCCATGGAAATGGAAACCTCGGAAATCGTGGTGTTCCAGGCCAAGGCCACCCTGTTCGCCACTGGCGGCGCCGGTCGTATCTATGCCTCTTCCACCAATGCCTTCATCAATACCGGTGATGGCCTGGGTATGGCCGCCCGTGCCGGCATCCCGCTGGAAGACATGGAATTCTGGCAATTCCACCCCACTGGCGTCGCCGGTGCCGGTGTACTGATTACCGAAGGTGTACGTGGCGAAGGCGGCATTCTGCGTAACAGCGCAGGTGAACGCTTCATGGAACGCTATGCACCGAATGCCAAGGATCTGGCTTCGCGTGACGTGGTATCCCGTGCCATGGTGACCGAGATCAACGAAGGCCGTGGTTGCGGCCCGAACAAGGATCACGTGCTG
>JAFANL010000085.1 GCA_019232735.1 Aquitalea sp.
CCGGCATCGACAGCCAGGGCCGCTGCCAGTAGTTGTTCCATCCAGCCGGCTTGCGGGTAGGGATCATTTTCAAAATGCAGGCGGCCACGGGCATCAGCCAGCCCTGCAGCCAGCATCTGGCGGAAGCGCTCTGGCCGGCGCAAGGCGTCGCAATCCTTGAACAGGCGCAGGATGGTGGCCGGTTTCATCTCGGCGGCGCAATGCACCTTGGTGTGGTGAAGCACGGTGATGCGAGCCAGATCACGGCATTCGGCCGGGACCCGCAAGCGTTCGCACAGCGCGAGCAAGGGCTTTTCTCCACGTGCCTCATGGCCAATATGACGTGGCAGGATGTCTGCCGGCGTCAGCGCCTTGCCCAGATCATGGGTGAGGGCGGCAAAGCGTACGGGCAAGGGCTGCTGCATGCTGGCAGCCATGTCGATGACCCGCATCACGTGGTCGCCGGTGTCGATTTCCGGGTGGTAATCGGCACGCTGCGGCACACCAAACAGGGCATCAAGTTCTGGCAGAATGCGTTGCAGGGCTCCACAGGCGCGCAGTGCCAGAAAGAAACGCGATGGCTTGTCTTCCATCAGCGCCTTCGCCATTTCCTGCCACACTCTTTCGGCCACCAGAGCATCGACTTCACCGGCGACCACCATGTGGTGCATCAGCTGCATGGTCTCCGGGGCAATGCTGAAACCGAAACGGGCAGCAAAGCGCGCCAGACGCAGAATGCGCACCGGGTCTTCGGCAAAGGCCGGGCTGACATGGCGCAATATGCCGTCGCGCAGGTCTTGCTGACCGTGATAGGGATCGATCAGTTGTCCCTGGTCATCCTGGGCGATGGCATTGATGGTGAGGTCGCGTCGTGCCAGGTCCTGTTCCAGCGTGACGCTCTGGTCGGCATGAAAGGCGAAACCGTGATAGCCCTTGCCGGTTTTGCGCTCGGTACGGGCCAGTGCATATTCTTCGTGACTGTGCGGATGCAGGAAAACCGGGAAGTCCTTGCCTACCGGTTTGTAGCCTTGTTGCAGCATGCTTTCGACACTGGCACCCACTACCACCCAGTCCCGATCCTTGACCGGTAGGCCCAACAGGCGGTCGCGCACCGCGCCACCCACAATGTAAATCTGCATCAGCGTGCTGCTTCCCTACGGTAGTCGGCCAGGATGAGGTTGAACTCATCACGCCCGAGATATTGCGGAGCCACCACTTCCAGCGGGGTGGGGGTGAAACCCAGCAACTGGCTGGGGAAGGGGTGTGGGCTGACATTGTCTACACTCAGCGAGCGGACATTGTCACGGCTCATCAACGGTGGGCCGGGCAGGTATTCCATCAGTCCGGCCTGCAGCATGGCCAGACTCTGTGGCAAGGCCAGTATCGGACGAGGGGTGCCGCGCAGCCGGCCGACATAGGTCACCAGTTCGGCCAGGGTGTAGTCGCGCGGGCCGGTGATGTCCAGGCTGCGGCCTATGCTGTCCGGGTTTTGCAGGCAGGCCACGCAGGCGCGGGCCAGATCATCGGCCCAGACCGGGGCAAAACGAGTGTGGGCACCCGCCAGCGGCAAAAGTGGCAGCTTGTCCAGCAGGCCGGCAAACAGCGTAAGAAAGCTGTCACCACGACCGAATACCACCGAAGGACGCAAGATGGTCCAGTCCAGTCCGCTTTCCCGCAGCCGCTGTTCGGCCAGGCCCTTGGTTTGCTGGTAATCGCTGGGCGCATTTTCGTCAGCCCCCAGTGCGCTGATATGCAAGAGACGACGTATGCCCTGCTGGTGGCAGGTGGCGATGATCTTGTCCAGCAGCTCGACATGGGCACGCTCGAAAGCCTTGCGCGAGCCGTGCAGGATCCCCACCATGCTGATCACCGTATCGTGGCCGGACAACACTTCCTGCAAGGCCAGCGGATGATGCACATTGGTGGAAACCAGCTCGGTCTTGGGCAGTACGATGAGGGCGGCCTTGTGACGGTCCCGATTGCGGGTGGTGATGGTGAGCGAGGCTTCCTGCTCGGCCAGCCGCTCCGCAATATAGCTGCCGATGAAGCCGCTGCCGCCAATCAGGCAGATACGTCGGTCATGCATTGCTTTCTCCTTGTCCGGGTGCTGCTTAACGTGCCGGAATCGTACCCATGCGGGTCTTCAGCGAAATATTGGCATGGCCGAAGGTGCTGGCATAGTAGGCTGCATTGGCCATGACCTTCTGAACATAGTCGCGGGTTTCGCTAAAGGGAATGGTTTCCGCGTAAATGGTGCCATCCAGCGGCCGGCTGTCCTGCCAGGCACGTGCCCGACCGGGGCCGGCATTGTAGGCTGCGGTCGCCATGACTTCGTTGCCGGACAGACTGTCGCGTACATAGCGCAGATACCAGGTGCCCAACTGCACATTGGTGTCGATATCGGTGACCGAGTAGCTGCCCAGGCCCATTTTCTTGGCCACCCACTTGGCGGTGGACGGCATCAATTGCATCAGGCCAGAGGCTCCGACGCCGGATTTGGCCGCGGTGATGAAGCGGCTTTCCTGGCGGATCAGGCCATAGACCCAGGCATCATCCACATCCAGTTGGCGGGCATAGCGTTGGGTTACGTCACGATAGGGGGTGAGGTAACGCAGTGAATAATCGTGGTCTTCCTTGGTGCGCTCGGCACTGTAGATGGCCATGTCGTAGAAGGCTTCGCGACGGCCAATCTCGGCGGCGGCCAGCAGTTCCATGTCATTGCGACCACGCATGGCCCAGCGCCATTCGCGTTGCGCATCGCTGCGCAGTTCGGACTTGCCGTAAGCATTGCTGATGTCCAGCAAAGCCAGCGCACGCTGTATGGCCGGGTTCGCCTTCATGGTGCTGATGTCAGCCGCGGACGGCGTTGTTTTGTTGGCGGGGGTGGACAGGGCGTTACCCAGCTCTTCCAGCGACAGCAGGGCATAGTAGTGGTGGCCGATGCTGGCCTTGGCAAACAGCGGCGGCGCTTCATTCCCTCGGCCCAACTGCTTCAGGCTGCGGGCGCGCCAGTATTGCCAGGCGGGCTTGTCGGCCACTGCTGCCGGCATGGCACGGGTGACTTGTTCCAATGCTGCCCATTGCTCGCCCCGCAATGCGGCACGTGCCCACCATTCCCATTGTTCCGCCGTCAGTTGCTGCGGGTCGGCTTTGGCATACCATTGCAGTGCCTGTGCCATCAGCTGCTTGCGTGCGGACAGCAGGGCCAGCTGCCCCCAGGCAAAACCGCTACGCTCCTTGCTCAGGGCGGGTTCCACGGCCAGCAGGCGGCTCACGGCGGCATTGCTGTCACTGCGCGCCTTGCTGACGATGCCATAGGTGATGGCCTCCTGTCCGCCTGGACTGGCGGCACTGGCATTGGCCGGGTTGTTCAAGGCGGCGCTGTCCAGAGGCAAATTGGTGGCTTCAGCCAGCTGGCGTGCCTGCGTGACAAAATTGCCGGCCAGCAGCAAGCGGACCCGGCGCCACAGCCAGTCCTGGGTCAGCATCCCTTTGGCGGCGGCGGCCGTGATCAGCTGGTTACAGCCATCCGGAGCCGGACGCATGTCGAGAAAGCGGTTCAGGTCGTCAGCATTTTTGCCTTGGCGCACATCCTGCAGCTGACCATAGCAGATGGACTCCTCGTCCCGGGCATCCTCTGGCAGTTTTTTCCATTCGGCAGCGAAACTGCCCCAGTCTTCGCGTTTACCCAGTTTCTTCAGCCACTCATTGCGGATTTTTTCCGGCATCCAGCCTTCGCGCACGCTGTTGAGAAAACCGATCACCTGGCTGTCATTGTCGCGGTCCAGCGCCTTCAGGGTCAGCCAGTAGGACGGGTAGTCCTTCAGGATAAAGCCGGAGGGCATGCTGCCGGCAATGGCAGACAGTTTGCCGATGTCGTTGTTGCGGTAGGCATCGCGCGCAGCAATCAGGTCTTCGTTATTACCTGCGTGAGCGGGCAGGGCGCTGGCGAGTACCAGACTCAAGCTCAAGGCGCAGAGGGTGGGGAACAAACGGGTCATGTAGGGAGATTCTCTTGTTGTCGGCCAGTCGCCAGCCTGGCCTGTTGCGGGCTCCGGGCGGCAGTCGTGGGTGGGGGGAGCGACAGTCTGATTATACCTGCAAGGCGT
Source organism: Aquitalea sp. (assembly GCA_019232735.1). GTDB lineage: Bacteria > Pseudomonadota > Gammaproteobacteria > Burkholderiales > Chromobacteriaceae > Aquitalea. The sequence continues at coordinate 4,089 of JAFANL010000085.1, forward strand.
TGTGAGGTGGCTGCTGGAAGGTGCGGACTT
>JAFANL010000121.1 GCA_019232735.1 Aquitalea sp.
CGCGAAGGTTTCTCGGCCTTCCGGGATGACTGGATGCGTTGCTCCAGCCATGAAAACGCGCCGGTCCGCCTCAGTTTCTCCCACGGCGAGCCGGTGGATGGCATTGCCCGTGGTGTGGCCGAAAACGGTGCCCTGCAAGTGGAGACCGCCGATGGCTTGCGCGTCTTCCATGCCGGGGAAGTCAGCCTGCGGAGCCGGACATGAAACTGTTGCTGGATGCCGGTAACAGCCGACTGAAGTGGGGTGTGCATGATGGTCAGTGCTGGCTAGCGCAGGGTGCGGTGGATCATGCCGACATTGCCAGCCTGACTGCGCAATGGGCCCAATGGCCGCTGACCAGTGTCCATGCCGCGTCGGTGGCCCGCCCTGCGGTGGCCGAAGCCATGCAACAGGCTGCGCCCTGTCCCTTGCAGTGGGTCCGCGCGGCCGCCAGTTTTGCTGATGTGCGCAATCACTACCGCAATCCTGCCGAGCAGGGTGCCGACCGCTGGCTGGCCGTGCTGGCAGCGCGTCAGTTGTGTACTGATGATGTGGTGGTGGCCTGCGCGGGTACGGCATTGACGGTGGAGGCGCTGAGCGCTGAAGGTGATTACCTGGGGGGTATGATCCTGCCCGGCCAGACCCTGATGTTGCGCAGCCTGGCGCAGGGGACGGCCCAGCTGGACCGTAGCGCAGGCAAGGTGCAGCCCTTCCCGCAAGGCACGGAAGACGCGCTGGCCAGCGGCGTGCTGGCCGCACAGTGTGGGGCCATCGAACGCATGTGTCGGCAGCTGGCGGCACATACGGGTCGGGTGCTGCCGTCAGTCTTGCTGACCGGAGGAGAGGCAAGCAGCATTGCCGCACAACTCGCCGGACCGGCGCGTATCGTGGATAATCTGGTGCTGATGGGACTCTTGAGAGTGGCGTGCGAATCATGAAGTGGTTTCTGGTGCTGGTGGTAGTGCTCAATCTGGCGGTTGCCGGCTATGGTGCGTTCAAGCAACGGCCGCCTGCGGACGTGCACGCGCAGGAAATCAGTCCTGAACAGATCAAGCTGTTGCCTCCGGACTGGCAAGCGGCTTCTACGCCACAGGCCGATGCCAGTTCGCCGGTGAAGCTGATTGCCTCCATGCCGCAGACGGAGTCCCTGAAGCCACAGGATTTGGGCAAGGCGGCCTCGCAGCCGGTCAGTGCCAAGCCAGCCAAGGCCGAGGCTTCTGCCCCCGCGCCGGCTCCTGTCGCGCTGGCCAAGGTTGAAGCCAAAAAACCGGCGGAAACCAAAGCGGCAGAGAAAGTCGCAGACAAAGCCAAGCCGGAAACGGTCAAGCCCGAGCCGGCCAAACAACTGGCCTGCTATGACTGGGGCACGCTGGATGCCAAATTGCTGGTCCGGGTGAAGGGGGGCCTGCCTGGACTCAAGCTGAAAGCGGAGCAATTGGTGGAATCCGCCAAGGGCGAGGTCAAGGGTAATGGCAAGTTCTGGGTGTATCACCCGCCGCTGGCGACGCAGGCGGAAACCCAGACGCTGTCGTCCGAACTCAAGGACAAGGGTTTCGACAACTACATCGTGCACAACGATGCCTTCAAGGGCAGCATTTCGCTCGGCCTGTTCGGGCAGGAAGCCGCCGCCAAGGCCATGCTGGCCAAATTGAAGGCGGCCGGTTTTGACAAGGCGGCGGTCGAACAGAAGGGCCTGAAATCAGCGGCTACCGTGTTGAGTTTCAAGGCGCTGGAACCGCAACAGGCCACACAGCTGCAGGCCTTGCAAAAGCGTCTGACTCCGGGCATTCCGCTGCAGGCCTGCCACTGATTGTTGCGTTGCGACAAAAACAGGTGGTAACAGGCTTGTCAGCCAGCCACTGGCGGATGGATGATGAACGGCAATGCGGAGCGATTCCGCCTTGCCGTTTTTTCATGGTTCGCTATGTCCCGACGTTCAAGCAATATCACCCGCCTGCTGGATCGCGGCGCGTTCAATGACCGCGTACTGCGTCAGCTGGGTGGCTCCATGGCCTTTATTGCCGGCGCACTCAATGCCGGCGGCTTTCTGGCGGTACACCGCTATACCTCGCATGTGTCCGGCATCGTGTCCGGCATGGCGGATGATCTGGCGTTGGGGGAAATCCGCCTGTCGCTATCCATGCTCATCATGCTGCTGTGTTTCATCGGCGGCGCCATGCACTCCACCTGGCTGATCCTGTGGGCGCGTCGGCAGCGCCTGCGCGGCGGCTATGGGGTATCGATGATGGAAGAGGCCGGTCTCTTGTTATTGTTCGGCATCTTGGGCGCCGGGCTGGCCAGTCACAAGGGGCTGTTTACCCCGCCAACCGTCATGTTGCTGTGCTTCATCATGGGCATGCACAACACGATCGTCACCAAGCTGTCCGGTGGCCTGTTGCGCTCCACGCACATGACCGGTATCGCCACCGACATCGGCATTGAACTGGCCAAGATGAGTTACTACAACCACCTGCACAGTCCCAAGATCAAGGATATCAAGTCCAATCGCAGCCGGCTGTGGGTATACGGCATGATTCTGGGGGCGTTTTTTCTGGGCGGGGTGGTGGGTGCGCTGGGGTTCAAGCATCTGGGCTATGCCTTCACCCTGCCGCTGGCCTTGCTACTGTTTGTGCTGGGCCTGCGGCCGGTGTGGTACGACATGCGTCTGCGCTGGCGCTGGTGGCATCAGCGCCAAGAGCTGCGTTCCTGAAGCGGGCGCCGGATCAGTCCGGGCACTGCATGCCGTCGGGGTGGCTACGTTCTTCGCTTCCCGGATGGCTGGCCAGCAGGGAAGTGGCGCTGCTGTCCGGTCCGCCCAGTCGGGCCAGGAACTGCCCCAGTATGCAGGGCGAGCGGCCTCGTGCTGTCAGGGCGTGAAAGGCGTAGCGGTCGGCATCGCGTTCGAAGTCGCGCGAGTATTTCATGTCTGCCAGCATGATGGGGGCAACCGCCAGCAGCGGGGTGGTGTCGCCACTGAACAGGGTGACGGCCAGCGACAGTCCGCCATACTGGATCAGGCCGCGCAGGCCATGGCGGCCCTCCACATGGCCCACCTCATGAGCCAGCACGGCAAACAGTTCATCATCGTTTTTGGCCGCTTTGACCAACTGGTCGGTCATGACCACCTGTCCGGCCGGCAGGGCGAAGGCATTGGCACCGATATCGCGCGAATCCACCACGCGCAGCTGGTAGTGATAATGGCTGTCCTTGGGCGCAGCCTGCAGCAGCAATGCTTGCAAGGCATCCTGGCGTGCCTGGGACAGTTGCGAGGGGCGAACGCTGTTGGTGCGTTCCAGCAGGCTGATGGTGGGGGCTGCCATCTGTTCTTCAATGGCCACCGGTGTCCGCCGTGCGGCTTCGTCGGCCAGCCACGGCAGACCATAGCGATAGCCGTACCAGATGGCCAGCACGGTCAGCAGAGCCAGAATGCCCAATACCTGCCAGCCGCTGTGCAGCCATTCCAGCAGGCGTGCACCCAATGGCAGGCCACCGGTAAGGTGGCGGCAGCGGTATTCGCTGGCCACTTCAATCACGCCACCGTCCGGCAGTTGCAGCTTGTCGGGCAGGCCGGGGAGGCCGGCCTCGAATTCGACATCCTGCGCCGGATAACGGTGGGTATGCACACCATCGGTAAACACCAGGTGGTGTGCATCGCGTTGCAGCATCACCGCGCGGGTTGCGGGGTGGCGGCCATCCATGTAATTGCCCGGCAAGCTCATAGACCCAGATCCAGTTCAAAGCCATCGGCGGCGGCATCCCCCAGTGCATTGCGTGCAGACTGCGGGCGGGCACGGATGGCGTCAAGGTCATCATCGGGATACATCTTCAGATGTTCTAATCTGTAGCGCAAGGCGCGCAGTTTGGCAAAGGGGTAATACAGGCCCAGCGTCAACAGGGTGAGCAGGGCGTTGCCGGCGTGCAGATTCATCAGGCCGCGCAGGGTCATGCTGCTTTCGAAGCGGTGCAGGCGGCCATTGCTTTCCAGCAGCATGTGGTTCCACATCACGTTGGCCAGTCCATCGCGTACTACCTGACCGATGGACATCCACAGCAGCAACAGCCCCAGATAGACCATGACAACCAGCAACAGCAGGCTGATGCCGCCCAGGTGGCCGGAAAACAGATGGCTGATGATGGAGGAATACAAGCCGCCGACAAAGCCAAACAGGAGCAGCATCAGCAAGCCCAGCACGCTGGCGCGGAAGTAGACCCGGTAATAATCGCCGGCGCACTTGAGCATTTCAAAGCGGGCATTGCCGAACCAGGCATTGTTGACCATGAAGCGCTGCTGCATGTGGCGGGCATAGGGGAAGCCGATGCCCAGCGTCAGCACCGTGACGATCAGGCCCATGATGAAGGGGCCGACAGCATCCATGGTGTTGGCGCGGAAGTTGAAACGCATCTGCCGCCAGCTGGTGTTGCGCAAACGAAAGCGCATCGCCATCACCACAACCCAGGGATAGGCTGGCAACAGCAGCAGATATAGCAGGGTGTGCAAGCCGGGCGAGGCTTTCTGGGAAATGGCCAGTAATAGCAAGACCAGGAAAACCAGTGCCCGCCCCTTCAGGATGGCCAGTGGCTTGCCGTGATAGCCGAAACCGGCCCCGGCAAAGCGGGTGTGGCCGTACAGGTACTGATGGCTGCGTACCTTGCCCCAGGCTGAGTAGATGCCCAGGGTGAGAATGGATAGCAGGAGGTTGACGATCCAGATGCGGAAGTAGGCAGCGCCTTCGCCGCTGAAGCTGAAGCCCAGTCCGTCCGCTTCTGGTGTCGGTGGCAGGGCTGGCTGGCCTAGGCGGACCGGCTCCATGGGAGCGGCCAGGGTAAAGTCTGGTGGTGCTGACGGCATGTGATGGCCCCTTGTTCAGTGATCATGGTGAATGTGTTGCCGCGCCAGCAAGGTGGATGGCAATGGTGGATCGCTCATTGATTCTAAGTGTTACTCCTTTGTCATGGAATGTGGCGTGGCAATGTTGGCGTACTTTTCCTTGGTGATGGGGTGTGACCGCGATCATTCAGGACGCTGATACGGTCCCCCG
>JAFANL010000134.1 GCA_019232735.1 Aquitalea sp.
TGTCACCGTCCAGTGCCGATGCCAGAAAGCGGCGGATCGGCTTTTCGTCTTCGATGACCACCAGGTTGACAGGGGTTTCACTCATGGCTTGATATCCTCTTCGCCGGGCAGGGCCGGCATGGGGCTGACGGGCAGGGTGAAACAGAATTGCGCCCCGTGGGGCTGACGATTGCGGGCCTCTATGCTGCCGCCATGGGCCTCGACAATGCTGCGACAGATGGCCAGGCCCAGCCCCACCCCCGGGGTGGTGGACTCGCTATTGCCACGGCTGAATTTGTCGAACAGTTTCTGTTCCTGGCCTGCAGGCAGGCCGGGGCCGTCGTCCAGCACGCAAACGCGTATTGTAGCGCCCTCGCTGCTGGCATCCAGTGTGATGTGACTGCCTTGCGGCGTATATTTGGCCGCATTTTCCAGCAGGTTCACCAGCACCCGTTCTATCAGCACCGCATCGTATTCCAACACCGGCAGATCATCCGCCAGCCTGATAAGCAGCTGATGTCCTTGCAGGCTGCGCTGGCAGGCGCGCACCGCACTGCCCACCACATCGTCCAGCAACTGCCATTCCCGGTTCAGTTTGACGCCGGACTGCAGTTTTGCCATGTCCAGCAGATTGGTGACCAGATGATTCATGCGCAGTGATTCTTCCTGGATGGATTGGGCAATGTCCGCCTGTTTGGCGGCATCGACCTGACCCGAGGCCAGAATGCTGGACAGGCCCACCAGGGTGGTCAGCGGGGTGCGCAGGTCGTGGGAGATGACGGACAGCACGCTGTTGCGCAGCCGTTCCGACTCCATGGCGACAATGGCATCCTGCGCGACCTCGACGTAATGCACCCGTTCCAGCGCCAGCGCGATCTGTGCCGCGCAGGTTTCCAGTAGCCTTTGCTGTTCCGGCAGGAAAACCTGGTCCAGTTGCTCGGGCAATACCGCCAGTACGCCACGGTTGCGCATCGGGGCTTTCAGCGGCAGATACAACATGGCATTGGCCGGCAGGGTCTGGGTGCCAAGGCCGGCCGCCTGTTGCTTGTCATACACCCATTGCGCCACGCCCAGATCGGCCTGGGCATGGCTGTCGTTCTCGGCGCGCAGTTCTTCATTGCTGTTGGGGGTGAACAGCACGATGCTGGCATTGAACAAGGGTTGCAAGCGGCTGACGGCGGTGTCGATGATCTGGTTGGCGGTGAGTGCACCGGCCAGCTCGCGGCCCAGATCGTACAGGGCGCGGGTACGACGTTCACGGTAGGTGGCGATATTGGCTTCGAAGCGCAATCTGGCAGCCAGCTGGCTGATGATCAGCGCCACGGCAAACATGATGGCAAAGGTCAGCAGATACTGGGTATCGGATACCGAAAACGACATCCGCGGCGGCACAAAGAAAAAGTCGAAGGTGGCTACCGCCAGAAAGGATGCCAGCACACCGGGGCCGCGGCCGAAACGGACGGCAACCAGCACCACGGCTAGCAGGTACAGCATCACCACATTGGACAGGTCGAAGAAGGGGGTCAGCAGGCTGACTAGCCCGGTCGTCAGCAAGCAGGCCAACAGGGCGGCCAGATAACCATGCCCCTGTTTTTGCCGGCTGGCTTCGCCAAACAGCAGGCTGTTGAATCCATCCAGCCGGGCCGGTGTCTCGTCGTCCAGTTCATGCGAAGCCACGTATACATCCACATCATGGGCTTGCAGTGTCAGTTGCTCCAGCAGGGGCCGTTTCACCACCCGGCGCAGCTTGCTGGCGGATGATTTGCCCACTACCAGCTTGGAGACATTGCGGGTGCGGGCATAGGCCAGCAGGGTAGAGGCCAGATCGCTACCGCCCAGTACGGTGGTTTCCGCGCCCAGCTCCTGCGCCAGTTTCAGTCCCTTCATGATGCGGGCGCGCTTGTGTTCGGACAGCCGCTGCAATTCCGGCGTTTCCACGAATACAGCGATCCAGTCGGCATCCAGGCTGGCGGCCAGCCGCTTGCCGCTGCGTACCAGCTTTTCCGTTCCCGGACCATGTCCCACGCAAATCAACAAACGTTCGCGTGCATGCCACACCGGCTTGATCGACTGGTCGGCACGATAGGCGCGCATCTGGGCATCCACCCGGTCGGCGGTGCGACGCAACGCCAGTTCGCGCAGGGCCAGCAGATTGCCTTTGCGGAAGAAATTCTTGACGGCACGTTCGGCCTGATGGGCCAGATACACCTTGCCGGCAGCCAGGCGGGCCAGCAGTTCGTCTGGCGGCAGATCGACCAGCGCCACTTCCTCGGCCTGATCGAATACATGGTCGGGCAGGGTTTCGCGTACCACGATGCCGGTGATCTGGCCCACCACGTCATTCAGGCTTTCCAGATGCTGCACATTCAGCGTGGTGTAGACATCAATGCCGGCAGCCAGCAGTTCTTCCACATCCTGCCAGCGTTTGGCATGGCGTGAGCCGGGAACGTTGGAGTGGGCAAATTCGTCCATCAGGATCAGCTGCGGATGGTGATCCAGCGCGGCATCCAGATCGAATTCCGGCAGTTCGCGGCCCTTGTATTCGATCCTGGTTGCGGGGAGGACTTCTAACCCCTGCAACTGGGCTTCGGTTTCCTTGCGACCATGGGTTTCCACCACCCCGACCAGCAGCTGGCAGCCTTCCTGCTGGCGTTGGCGGGCGGCACTGAGCATGGCGTAGGTCTTGCCGACACCAGCACAGGCACCAAAGAAGATTTTCAGGCGGCCGCGCTTGGCGGCCAGTTCTTCCTGTTTCAATTCATCCAGCAGGGCATCGGGATCGGGGCGGGTATCCGTCATGTTCAGTCCATCGTTGCGTATGGCGGTACAGCACAATGCCCTGCCGGTC
>JAFANL010000180.1 GCA_019232735.1 Aquitalea sp.
AGGAAACTGCAGCAGCGCCAACGGCAGCAGAAGCAAAAGAACTGCACCCAGCTGCGCAATCGTCAGCGCCAATTGGCAGGGCAGTTGCAGCGCAGCCGTTCTGCCTTGCAAACACAGCGTTTGCAGGAGCGGCTTGCCAGTCAGCAGCAGGCCTTGCAGGATGCAGCATGTATTCCATGATGCGAGATCACCATGCCCAGCTATGCTTTTGAAATCGTCAATGTCTTTGCCGAAAGTACTTTTGGCGGCAATCCGCTGGCCGTGTTTACCGATGCGCGTGGCTTGTCGGATGCATCCATGCAGGCACTGGCAAGGCAGATGAATTTGTCAGAGACCGTTTTTGTCTTGCCTTCGACGCAAGCCAATGCCCGTTTGCGCATTTTTACGCCAGCACACGAGTTGCCCTTTGCCGGCCATCCCACCCTGGGTTCTGCCTTTGTGCTGCAGCGCCAGCTTGCCCTCGGTTCTGACTTCAGTTTGCAGACCAATGCGGGAGTGATTCCCATACACCACGCTGATGCGCTGTTTACCCTGCAAGCCAATCCAGCGCGTGAGCGTGATGCCGGGCTGAGCATCGAAACCGCCGCTGCCATGCTGGGATTGCCAGTAGATGCCATTGCGGCGGCCCCCAGCTGGCTCGATACCGGTAGCGAACAGCTGCTGATCCAGGCCCGTAGTCGTGCAGCGGTGCTGGCTGCCCGTCCGGTACCCGCCTTGTTTGTGCGCGATGCCTGTCTGCGCCCGGGGCGCAGTGTCGCCTATCTGTGGCACGAAGCGGACAATCTGGCCACGGTACGGCTGTTCTTCGCCCAGGATGGCGCAGTACTGGAAGACCCGGGCACGGGCTCTGCCTGTGCCAATCTGGGTGGCTGGTGCAGCCTGCACCAGCGCTATCCCATACAGTGGCGGCTGGAGCAGGGCGCAGTACTGCAGCGCCCGAATGTATTGCACTTGACTGTGGATGCCGAGCGTCGTATTTATGTCGGCGGTCGCGTTGTGGCACTGGCACAGGGTTCTTTCCATCTGTGATGCTTGACGCTGTCTGGTCTCATTGGCATGCTAGAGTCTCAACTCCAAACAACTGTTTCATAAAACAGGCAACACGAGGAAAACATCATGCGCAATATGTTGAAAGGTGGCGTGCTGGCCATTGGCATGGCAGTGCTGTCTCACGCGGTCTGGGCCGACAGCCCGACAGGCTCCTGGAAAGCAGTCGATGACGATGGCAAACAGGTCAAGGCGGTGGTGCAGATCGCCGAAGGCGTCAATGGCGAACTGTCCGGCAAGATCATCAAGCTGTTCCATAATCCGGAAGCCATTTGCGAAAAATGTGATGGCGAGCGCAAGGGCAAGCCGGTCAATGGCATGACCATTCTGTGGGGTCTGAAAAAAGACGGTGACAACTGGGAAAATGGCAAGATCATCGATCCCGAGTCTGGCAAGATCTACAGCGCGCGCATGAAGCTGGTCGATGGTGGCAAGAAGCTGGAAGTACGCGGCTTCCTGGGGGTTTCGCTGCTGGGTCGTACCCAGGTGTGGGAACGCCAGTAAGTCAGCTGTCCCCGACGACAGTAGAGGCGGAGCACCGGTAGCGGTCTCCGCCTTGTTTTTTGGGTACAATCGGCGCTGATGACTCACGCCAATGACCTCGCCAACCAGCCCCTCGATGTGGCACCGGCCCTGGCCAAGAAGCTGGACAAGCTCGGCCTGCGCCGCCGCCTCGATCTGGTGCTGCACCTGCCGCTGCGCTACGAAGACGAAACCCATCTTTACCCCATTGGCGCGGCCCCCTATGGCCAGCCGGTCCTGGTAGAGGGGCGGGTGATCACGCATGAGGTCCAGTTCCGCCCGCGCAAGCAATTACTGGTGCGTATCGAGGACGCCAGTGGCGTGCTGGTGTTGCGCTTCATCCATTTTTATCCCAGCCAGCTCAAACAATTCGCCGATGGCGCACTGATCCGTGCGCTGGGTGAAATCCGCCGTGGTTTTCATGGCGATGAGATGGTGCATCCGAAAACGCGTGATGTGGTGGAGGGCAGTGCGCTGGCCGACAGCCTGACGCCGGTCTACCCCACGGTTAACGGCGTTACCCAGCCGGTATTGCGCAAGCTGATACGCAGTCAATTGAACGCATTGCCGTTGCCGGAAACCCTGCCACCGTCGGTTATTGCGCATCTGCGTTTGCAAAGCTTTGCCGATGCGGTGCATTTGCTGCACTCTCCACCGCCTGAATACAGTGCCAGCCAGCTCAGCGAGCCCGGCCTGCCGGCTTGGCAGCGGCTGAAGTTTGACGAACTGATGGCACAGCAGCTGTCCATGCGTTTGGCTTATCGCGCACGGCGGCAAGGTCGGGCACCGGTACTGCAAGCGGGTCATCAGCTGCGGCAGGCCCTGCTGGCCGCACTGCCATTTAGTCTGACGCCAGCACAGCGCAAGGTGCTGGACGAGATCGATACCGATCTGGCCCAGGCCCACCCCATGCATCGTCTGTTGCAAGGCGATGTGGGCAGTGGCAAGACCGTGGTGGCGGCACTGGCCGCGCTGACGGCTATCGAAGCAGGCTTTCAGGTCGCCTTGATGGCACCCACTGAAATCCTGGCCGAGCAGCATTACCGCAAGTTGTCAGCCTGGCTGCAGCCATTGGGGCTGACGGTCAGCTGGCTATCGGGCAGCCTGCGCAAGAAACAGAAGGAACAAGCGCTGGAGCAGATGAGCAGCGGCGCTTGCCATCTGGCGATTGGTACACATGCCCTGTTTCAGGATGGTGTCGGTTTCGCCAGGCTGGGACTGGCCATTGTCGATGAGCAGCACCGTTTTGGTGTCGGCCAGCGCCTGGCGCTCAAACACAAGGGGCAGGAGCCACACCAGTTGATGATGTCGGCCACGCCGATTCCCCGCACGCTGGCCATGAGCTTCTATGCCGATCTGGACGTTTCGGTGATCGACGCGTTGCCACCCGGACGCACGCCCATCGTCACCAAGCTGATCAATAGCAGCCGGCGTGAAGAGGTGATCGACTTTGTGCACAAGACCTGTAGTGAGGGACAGCAGGTGTACTGGGTGTGCCCACTGATCGAAGAGTCGGAAACCCTGCAATTGCAAACGGCTGTCGATACCCACCGTGTGTTGGCCGCCCAGTTGGCGCAGTGGCGGGTAGGCCTGGTGCACGGCCGGATGAAACCGGAGGAGAAAGCCGCTGTAATGGCTGCCTTTGCCAAGGGGGAGCTGCATATCCTGGTGGCGACTACGGTGATTGAAGTCGGGGTGGATGTACCCAATGCCAGCCTGATGGTGATTGAACACGCAGAACGCATGGGCCTGGCCCAGCTGCATCAGCTGCGCGGACGGGTAGGGCGGGGCAGTGCCCGCAGCGTATGCATGTTGTTGTTTGAGAACCCGCTGTCGGATCTGGCCAAGGCCCGGCTGAAGGTGATTTACGAAAACCTGGATGGTTTTGAAATTGCCCGTCAGGATTTGCTGCTACGCGGGCCGGGTGAATTTCTCGGCGCGCGGCAAAGCGGTGTGCCCATGCTGCGTTTTGCCAATCTGGAAGAAGACATCGCTTTGCTGGAGGCCGCCCGTGAGCTGGCGCCAGAATTGCTGGCGCGCTGGCCGGAGGCCGTCGATGCCCATCTGGAGCGCTGGTTATCCGGACGGGAGCAATTCCTCAAGGCGTGAGGCCGGCAAGCCGTCAATCTTGCTTGTGCCCGGCTTGCTGCTGGATATAAAAAAAAGCGCCTCATCCGGGTGGATGAGGCGTCAAAGGATTGCTGCAAACAACAAAGGAGAAACCATGATGAATCCTTATAATATTAGCAAATTATTAATTTAGGAATCAATACTGAATATCGGCGCGTTTGATGCAGATCAAGCGGCTATGCCTATGATGACCATCATGGAAAAAGCCGCCCATAGGCGGCTTTCGATCAGGATTCCTGCTGCTTATTTAAGCCAGTTGCTGGCCAGATAATACAGGCTGCCGGAGAGCAGCATGGCCACCGGCATGGTAAACAGCCAGGCCAGCAAGATGGAGCGTACGGTTGCCCATTGCAGGCCGGCCTTGTCGGCCACCATGGTACCGGCCACGCCGCTGGACAGGACATGCGTGGTGGAGACCGGCAGGCCAAACTGGCTGGCCAGACCGATAGACACGGCCGCGGTCAGCTGTGCGGACATGCCTTGGGCATAGGTCATGTCTTTCTTGCCAATGCCTTCACCCACGGTTTTCACCACTCGACGCCAGCCAATCATGGTGCCACCGCCCAGTGCCAGTGCCACGGCGATGATCACCCAGGTCGGGGCGTATTCGGTGGTGACGGTCAGATCCTTGCGCAGATTGTTCAGCAGCTGTTTATCGTCCGCGCTCAGGTTGGGCAGGGAGGAAGCCTTCTTGGCAGCATCATCC
>JAFANL010000221.1 GCA_019232735.1 Aquitalea sp.
CCGTAATCCCGGCTGTACCGAAAAGCTGAAAAACTGGGTCATGGCAGGATGTTGCTGCGTACTCAGCAAACGCCAGGCACCGCCGCGCCCCTTTTCCATATCGCCTTTGATCAGCCCCTGCTTTTTCTGTGGTTTGCGATCCGACAGCGCCAGATAATATTTCTCAACCGCATGCCCGGCAAAGGCAGCCCCCAGCTGGCTGGCCACCTGGCTGGAACGGGCCAGCAGGATCAGGCCCGAGGTGATGCGATCCAGCCGGTGCACCGGCCACAACGCCGTGTCATCCAGCCCTGCCCGCACGGCATCCAGCAGGCCGTCCTCTTCCCCCTCGCGGTGGAAACTGACGCCAGGATGCTTGTTGATCAGGTAAAAGCGCGGATCACTGTGCAGCAGGGTAAACATGGCAAGGCACCGGGAAGACATGGGCAAGGCGGCGATTCTACCTGCTCAGCAAGGGTCGCTGGTTTTTTGCTGGGCCTCAATACGCAGTTTTTTGCGGATTTCCGCATCACGGAAGCGTTTTTTCTGCTCATCCGTCTCCAGGCTCAAGGGGGGAACGGCCACTGCCTTGCCGTCCTCGAATGCCACCATGGTGAAATAGCAGCTATTGGTATGCCGCACCGAACGCTGCTGAATGTCCTCCGCCACCACCTTGATGCCGATCTCCATCGAGGTACGGCCCACATGGTTGACACTGGCCATGAAGGTCACCAGCTCCCCCACATGGATGGGCTGCTTGAACAGCACCTGATCGACTGACAAGGTCACCACATAGCGTCCGGCATAGCGGCTGGCACAGGCATAAGCCACCTGATCCAGCAGCTTCAGCAAGACGCCACCATGGACGTTGCCGGAAAAATTGGCCATGTCCGGCATCATTAACACCGACATCACCAATTCGCGCTGGTTTTCCTGTGTCACCTGCTGTTGCATATCGTGTATTCCTTGTTATTTATTACCGTGTTGCTGCCATATTGCGGGCGATTTCACACTCAGGGCCGCCAACGGCACCATGATGTCGACTCTTGGCTGCGACATCAAGCCAAGCCAGGCAGGTACGACCGGGCCTGCCGCCCTTGCTCCAGCACCACAGTTTTTCCATCCAAGACAAAAAACAGCCAAATAATCTTTAGTTTCAATGAATTGGGCAGGGTGCTGAACTACACTGGAAATATTCCGGGTGGTGCAGATCATGAGCTTATCTTCCATCTCCAGCAGCACGGTTTACAGTGTATCCAGTGGGGTGCAACACGGCCCGGGCTGCAACTGCCCGACCTGCACTGCTGCACGACTGGCCGCCATCGCCACCCCGGTTCCCGGCGTCAGTACGCCCTCCCCTTCCGCCATTTACAGTGGCAAATCCCTCACGCCCGACCAGCAAAAGCAGCTGGATGCCTTGCGCTCTCGTGATGCCGATGTCCGCCAACACGAGCAAGCACACATGGCGGCGGGTGGCGCGCTGGTCAGCGGCGGTGCCAATTACAGCTATCAGGAAGGGCCGGATGGCAAGCAATACGCCATCGGTGGCGAGGTCAGCATTCGCCTGAGCAGTGGTCAAAGCCCGGAGGAAACCCTGGCCAATGCCAAGCAGGTGGTCGCAGCCGCACTGGCGCCCACCGATCCCTCCGGCCAAGACCGGGCGGTCGCCGCAGCAGCCCAACTGATGGCACAGCAGGCTCAGAGTGAAATCGACAAGCAACAGCAGCAGCAATTGCAACAAGCGCAGAACAACCCGGCCATCAACACGGCCAAAGCCATTTTTGCCGCCATTGCCAACCCGCAGGGCAGCACCAAGGGCGGTATGCTGGATACCTTTGCCTGATCCAGATGCTGCCGGAAAGACAAAAAAAATGGGCTGACCGGAGAGGGTCAGCCCGAACAACGCTCGTTTGGGAGTACAACAAGAGGAGAGACACCACACACCACTCCCGATGGCATGGGCTTACTACAGAGAAATCTTTGTCTGCCCGGTTTACACGAACCAGGCAATCAGCGGTGCGGCAAATACCGTGGCGATGCCACCCAACATCATGGTCAGGCTGGCCACCACGCCTTCTTCATGGCCCAGTTCATTGGCCTTGGCAGTACCGGCACCGTGGGCCGCAGCCCCCAGTAAAGCCCCTTTTGCCAATCGGGAACGGACTGGCAGATACACCAGCATCACTTCCCCCAGCAGCATCCCGCACACCCCGGTAATCACCACGAATACCGCGGTTAGATCCGGTACCCCGCCAATTGCCGGCGCAGCGGCCAGGGCAAATGGCGTACTGATGGAACGTGGTGCCAGGCTTTTCTGCAGCAGCTCGGACAGACCAAAAGCCCGTGCCAGCCACACCGAACTCAATACCGCCACCGGCATGGCAACCAGCACACCACAGCTGAGCGACAAGGCATGCTTGCGTATCATCTGGCGCTGCTCGTAAATCGGAATGGCAAATGCCACCGTGGCCGGTCCCAGCAACCAGGACAACCAGTGGGTATCCTGAAAGTAGGTGTGGTATGGAATATGTCCTAGCACCACCATGCCGATCACCAGCAAGGGGACGGCCAGCAGCGGAGCAAACCACCAGTTGCCAGTGCGGCGATACAGCACCTTGGCCAGACCGTACAACGCCACCGTCAACACCAGGCAGGCCAGCGCCAGCAGATTTTCCATTTCACAACACTCCATGCTGTCGCTTGCGTCGCTTCAGCATGATTTCAAATCGATAGCCGGCATCCACCACCAGCGAGGTCACCGTCATCACCATGATGGTGGACAGCACGATCACCAGCAGAATACGCACACCAGCGCTTGCAAACAGCTGTGGGTATTGCACGACCGCCACGGTAGCCGGGATGAAGAACAGCAACATCTCGGCCAGCAGCCAACGGGCACCACTCTTGCACCACGACAAGGGCAGGCAGCGCAGGCCCAGTGCCAGCAACATCAGCAACATGCCCAGCACCCCGGCGGGAACGGCCGGCACAAAGCGATGGCTGAGCCGGTTGGCCAACAACCATACCAGGCTGAGCAGCACCACCTGCAACAAGGTGGCAAGGCTTTGCTTCAGTGCAACGGTCGATAGCGATGTCATGTCCTGGCTACTCCACAAGCAGCAAACTTGCAGTGAGTATAGTGCGCTGACTTTCATTCAAAAAATGAATTAAAATTATCCAACTCATTCTTTATTGGAATTGATCATGGATATCCGGGCGCTGCGCTACTTTGTCGAGGTCGTCAAACGCCACAGCTTCACCAAGGCTGCCGAGGCCTTGTTCGTTACCCAGCCCACCATCAGCAAGATGGTCAAGCAGCTGGAGGAAGAACTGGGTACCCCGCTGATCATCCGTGAGGGCCGCAGCTTCCGCCTGAGTGATGCTGGCAAGGTGGCATTTGAACGTGGCATGGACGTGCTGTCCGCCATGAACCAGTTGAAAAACGAATTAAGCGACCTGGCAGGCCTCACCCGTGGTGAGCTGGTCGTCGGGCTGCCCCCCATGGTCGGCGTTGCCTTCTTTGCACCGGTCGTGGGCGCATTTCGTGAACGTTATCCCGGCATCGAGCTGAAGATGGTGGAGGATGGCGCCCTGGCCATCGAAAACAGCGTCCGCAGCGGCGAGCTGGAAATCGGCGTGGCCGTGCTGCCGGTGGACAACAGCACTTTCCAGCAATTTGCCGTGGTCCGCGATCCGCTCTGTCTGGTGGCTCCGGCCGGCTCGCCCTGGCATGGCCGTTCGGTGCTCACCCTGGCGGATATCGCCGATCAGAATTTTGTGCTGTACCCGGAAGACTTCACCCTCTCCAGCCGCATCAGCCATGCCTTTAATGAGATCGGCAAACCCTTGCATATCGTGGGACGCAGCGCGCACTGGGACTTCATTGTCGAGCTGGTGACCGCTCGCCTGGGTGTTACCCTGCTGCCCCGCTCGGTGGTGCAAGGGCTGGACCGGGAACAATACGATGTGATCCCGGTATCCAATCCCTGGTTGATCTGGCATCTGGCCCTGATCTGGCAGCAAGGCGGCTATCTGTCCCATGCCGCCCGTGCCTGGATCGCGGTGACCCAGGATGTGCTGGGCGGCCTGCAATAAGCCTGGAGGAACACCCATGAAACCATGTCTTGCTCTGTTCATCTGCCTGTGGCTGGTCGGCTGCAGCACGCTGGGGCTGAAAAAGCCGCAGCTCAGTCTGGTCGACATTCACCCCGCGACCTCCACCCTGCTGGAGCAGAACTTCGATGTCACCCTGCGGGTACAGAACCCCAATGCCCTACCACTGCACGCCAGCGGGCTCAGCTTTGATCTGGATGTTGCCGGCAACCGACTGGCCAGCGGCCTCAGCGATCAGGCCATTGCGGTTCCGGCGCTGGGCGAGACTGAAATCAAGGTCCGGCTCCATACCTCGCTGGTCAGCTGGCTGAAACAGCTGGGCAAGGTAATGCGTACGGATGGCAAGCTGGACTACCAGCTGCAAGGACAGTTGGAGGGTGTGCAAGGGCTGACCAGTGTGCCATTCAGCAGCAGCGGAGAATGGCAGCTGCCCTGAATAGTCTTACTGGCGTGGCACGGCCAGGCAATCATTGCCATCGAAGCTGACGGATTCAACCAGCTGGGTTTTACTGTTGACGACAAAATTGGTGGTGCAACTGTAGTGCTGGAACCCTCCGCCCGTCGTGCCATCGTAGACCCAGCGCCCTGGCGTTTCGATTACCCTTGGCTGGCCGTTTTCCATCACGGTAAAACGGCTGCCCGGTTCAAAGCGGCGATTATCAAAATACGGTTGCTGCTGGTTGTAGGATTTGCTGTAGGTATACAGGGTATTGCCGTTGGGCATGGTCATGCTCTTGCTGGGTGCCCCCCAGCTGGCCAGCAATTCATTAGCGTCCCGGCCCTGCCAGTAATAAGCCTTCTGGGCATAGCCTTCACGACTAGGGAAACTGCCGCAGGCGCTGGTCGCCAAGACCAGCAAACACAGCCACTTGCGCATGGCATTCCTTTCATTGCTATCGGCACTACCGCTATTGGACCGCTCCGGACCCTTGCTGTTCTACCATAAAAAAACGCCACCGCAAGCGGTGGCGTTTTTACTGCAGAAATAATCCGCTAGCGGATCAGATCATGCCCTTGCTTTTCAGCAGTTCAAACATGGTCTTGCCGATTTCAGCCGGGCTGCGGGTGTAGGCGATGCCTGCACGCTCGAAAGCCTTGAACTTCTCTTCGGCAGTACCCTTGCCACCAGAGATGATGGCACCAGCGTGGCCCATGCGCTTGCCCTTGGGAGCAGTCACACCGGCGATGTAGCCGACTACCGGCTTGGTCACGTAGGCCTTGGCAAATTCAGCCGCTTCTTCTTCGGCGGTACCACCGATTTCACCGATCATCACGATGGCGTCGGTATCCGGATCGTCCTGGAACAGCTTCAGGGCGTCGATATGGCTGGTACCCGGGATCGGGTCGCCGCCGATACCGATGCAAGTGGACTGACCCAGACCCAGGGCGGTGGTTTGTGCCACGGCTTCGTAGGTCAGGGTGCCGGAACGGGACACGATACCGATGCGGCCCGGATTGTGGATGTGCCACGGCATGATGCCGATCTTGCACTCACCCGGGGTGATGATACCCGGGCAGTTCGGGCCGATCAGGCGGATGCCGGCTTCGTCCACGGCCTTTTTCACGTACAGCATGTCCAGAGTGGGCACGCCTTCGGTGATGCAGACAATCAGCTTCACGCCGCTGTCGATGGCTTCCAGGATGGAATCCTTGGCAAAAGCTGCCGGTACGTAGATCACCGAGGCATCAGCCTGGGTTTGACGCACGGCGTCCTTCATGGTGTTGAACACCGGCAGGCCCAGATGCTCGGAACCGCCCTTGCCCGGGGTCACACCACCCACTACCTTGGTGCCAACCTTCAGCGCCTGTTCGGCGTGGAAGGTACCATTCTTGCCGGTGAAACCTTGCACCAGCACTTTGGTGTCTTTGTTTACCAATACGCTCATTTTGAAATCCTTATGCGGTGCAGGTGATTAAAGCGCAGCAACGGCAGCAACGATCTTCTCGGCTGCGTCGTTCAGGCCCTGGGCGGAAACCAGCTTCAGGCCGGAGTCGTCCAGAATCTTGGCGCCCAGCTCGGCGTTGTTGCCTTCCAGGCGCACAACGACCGGCACGGTCACATTCACTTCTTTCACCGCGGCGATGATGGCTTCAGCAATCATGTCGCAACGTACGATGCCGCCGAAGATGTTGATCAGCACGCCCTTGACCGAATCATCGGCCAGGATCAGCTTGAAGGCTTCGATCACGCGGTCCTTGGTGGCACCACCACCCACGTCCAGGAAGTTAGCCGGCTGGCCACCCTTCAGCTTGATGATGTCCATGGTGGCCATGGCCAGGCCAGCGCCGTTCACCATGCAGCCGATATTGCCTTCCAGGGCCACGTAGTTCAGGTCGAATTCGGAAGCTTTCACTTCGCGTTCGTTTTCCTGCGACTTGTCGCGCTGGGCCAGCAGGGCCGGGTGACGGTACAGGGCGTTGGAGTCCAGGTTGATCTTGCCATCAACGCAGGCCAGTTCGCCGTTTTCACGCAGTGCCAGCGGGTTGACTTCGAACAGGGCGAAGTCGTTTTCCACGAAGGCCTGGTAAGCGCCCAGCATCAGCTTGCTGAAGGCAGCGATTTGCGAACCGGACAGACCCAGGGCAAAAGCGGCATCACGCGCCTGGAACGGCTGCATGCCGACCAGCGGGTTGATTTCGATCTTGATGATCTTTTCCGGGGTTTCTTCGGCTACTTTTTCGATTTCCACGCCGCCTTCGGTGGAGACCATGAAGACAACGCGCTGGCTGCCACGGTCCACTACGGCGCCCAGGTACAGTTCGCGCTGTACCGGGTACATGTCTTCACATACCAATACGCTGTTGACCGGCTGGCCGGCTGCGTCGGTCTGATAGGTCACCAGATTGGTGCCGATCAGGCTCTTGGCGACTTCAGCGGCTTCTTCGCGGGTCTTGACCACTTTGACACCACCGGCTTTGCCACGGCCACCGGCATGCACCTGGGCCTTGACGACGGCAAACTTGCCGCCCAGTTGGTCATAAGCGGCAGCGGCTTCTTCCGGCGTGGTGGCCAGAATGCCCTTTTGTACCGGCAAGCCGTATTTGGCCAGCAGCTCTTTCGCTTGGTATTCGTGCAGGTTCATCTATGGTTTCCTTTCGGTGGAAATGATGGCGGGGCCCTGTCTGGCCAACGTCTCTATTCCTTGGTCGCTTCCTCAACCCTAATGTATCGGGGCGGGTCTGTTCTCAAGCAGCCCCTGCTCCCATACCCTTTTTCGAACCGGTCCGCCAGCTGCTGCCCATGGACGGCAAGGTGGCGGACAAGCTCTGCGGGCCGTGTGATTGTACACGGCCCGGCGGCAATTAGCCGTGCAATGCGCGCTTGTCGGCAGCCAGAGCGGCTTCGTGTACCACTTCCGACAAACTCGGATGGGCGTGAACAATGCGGGCCAGGTCTTCACTGGCCGCCTTGAACTCCATCGACACCACGCCTTCGGTCACCAGCTCGGACACCATCGGGCCGATCATGTGCAGGCCGAGGATGCGGTCGGTCTTGGCGCAAGCCAGGATCTTGACCGTACCTTGTGCCTGACCCAG
>JAFANL010000259.1 GCA_019232735.1 Aquitalea sp.
GGTCCTTGGCGGTCACTTCGATGACGCGCTGGGTGTTTTCTTTCAGTTCAGCCATTGTCTTTCCTTGTTGGGCCGGCATGGCCGGCCCTTGCTGCTTGGGTGTGTTTACTTGACGTAGGTCAGCCAGTGCTCGTGTTCGGCATCCAGGCCCTTCACGATATTGAAGTACTTCTGCTGGATGGAGGCGGTGATCGGGCCGCGTGTGCCTTCACCAATGGCGCGGCGGTCCAGTTCGCGGATCGGGGTCACTTCAGCGGCGGTGCCGGTGAAGAAGGCTTCGTCGGCGCTGTAGACTTCATCGCGGGTGATGCGCTTTTCGATGATTTCCAGCCCTTGTTCCTGAGCGATCTGTACCACGGTGTCGCGGGTAATGCCTTCCAGGGCGGAGGTCAGGTCCGGGGTGTACAGCTTGCCCTTGCGCACGATGAAGATGTTTTCGCCCGAGCCTTCGGCCACGAAACCGTCCACGTCCAGCAGCAGTGCTTCGTCATAGCCGTCTGCCGTGGCCTCGTTGTTGGCGAGGATGGAGTTCATGTAGTTGCCATTGGCCTTGGCCTTGCACATGGTGATGTTCACATGATGGCGGGTGAAGGACGATGTCTTCACGCGGATGCCCTTTTCCAGGCCTTCCTCGCCCAGGTATGCGCCCCACGGCCAGGCGGCCACGATGACTTGCACATCGTCTTTTTTCGGGGCTACGCCCAGCTTGCCAGAGCCGTAGAAGGCCATCGGGCGGAAGTAGCAGGAAGACAGCTTGTTGGCCTTGACCACGTCCAGGTGGGCCTGGTTGATGTCATCCTTGCTGAAGGGCAGGGTCATGCCGAGAATCTTGGCGGAGCGGAACAGACGGTCGGTGTGATCCTGCAGACGGAAAATCGCCGGCCCCTTGGGGGTTTCGTAAGCGCGCACGCCTTCAAATACACCCATGCCGTAGTGCAGGGTGTGGGTCAGCACGTGGGTGGTGGCATCGCGCCAGTCAACCAGTTTGCCGTCATACCAGATGAATCCGTCACGATCTGCCATCGACATCTTGGAGCTCTCCGTCATTGTGTTTTATATCCGGTGGATTATACCGTCCGCTGCCGTCTTGTGAACCGTAGTCAGTGAAAAACGGTATCAGCCGGCGTGTTCCTGTCCGAAAACCTGCTGCCACAGGGCCTGTGCCTGTTGATAGTGCAGTTGCAGCCGCGCATTGACTTCCACCTTGCTGCTTTCGTTCAGGCGCGCTGCATGTTGCAGCTTGCGATAGTCGCGATAGGCGGCACGCCCTTGTTCGGCCAGCTCGGTGCTGATCAGGCCTGCTTCGGCAGCCACGGCCAGCAGGGCGATGTTGCCGGTGTTGAGGGTGAGGGCGGGCAACTGACTGGCGTGGGCCAGAATCAGGTACTGGACGATGAATTCAATGTCGATGATGCCGCCACGGGCGTGCTTGACATCACTTTCCTGCGCCGGATGGCTTTCCAGCATGCGTTGGCGCATCGTCAGCACCTCGGTGCGCAGCTTGTCCAGATCACGTGACTGGGTTAGTACGTCGTGGCGTATGGCTTCGAATCCCTCCCCGATTTCCATGTCGCCGGCCACGTAACGGGCGCGGGTCAGGGCTTGATGTTCCCATACCCAGGCCTGTTTTTCCTGGTAGCTGCGGAAGGCGGTGAGCGAGCTGACCAGCAATCCGCTGGCCCCGTTGGGGCGCAGGCGCAGGTCGATGTCATACAGAATGCCGGCACTGGTGGCGCTGGTCAGCCAGGTGGACATCTTGCGCGCCAGGCGCGAGTACAGGTCTGCCGCGTCGGGGTGATCATCATCGTACAGAAAGATGATATCCAGGTCTGAGGCATAGCCCAGTTCTTTACCACCCAGCTTGCCATATCCAATGATGGCAAAGCGCGGTGTGTCGGTGTGGCGGCTGGGGATGTCCAGCCAGGCATGGCGTAAGGTTGCCGCCAGCACGGTGTCAGCCAGCAGTGAAAGCTGATCAGACAGTGCTTCCACCGTCCACATGCCGGCGATGTCCTGGGCGACCAGGCGGAAGGCTTGTGCGTGCTGGAAGTGGCGCAGGGTGTCCATCTTGGCTTCGATATCGCCATCGCACTGCTGCATTTGTTCTTCCAGTTGGGCGGCCAGTGCTGGCCAGTCCGGCGTGGCATACAGGACGCGGGCATCCAGCAATTCATCCAGCAGAATGGGGTGACGGGTGAGGTAGTTGGAGACCCAGGCGCTGGCCGAGTACAGGGTGGCCAGCCGTTGCAGGGTTTGCGGGTATTCGGTCAGCAGTGCCAGGTAGGATGCACGGCGACTGATGGCCTCCATCAGGCCGATGATGCGTGACAGGGTGGCGGCCGGGTTGGCGTAGTGGGTGGATACCTCGATCAGCGGTGGCATCAGGGCATCGAATTTCTTGCGACCGGCCAGGGGAATCTGCTGGTAGCGCTGGCTTTGTGCCAGTGCGCGCAATTGGCTGGCGACGCCGGCGGCGTCATCAAAGCCCAGTTGTGCCAGTTGCTGTTGCGGATCCTGTTCGCAAATATCACCCCACAGGCAGGATAGGGGATGGTCCGGGGCGGTTTCGGTGGGCAGGATGAAAACCTGCTCGAAATGGCGCGTCACCTTGCGCCGCTCGGTGTTCAGGGCGTCGAGAAAATCCGGCCAGCTGGCAAAGCCCATGCTGGTGGCAATCTTGACCTGGTTTTCTTCATTGGCGGGCAGGGTCTGGGTTTGCTGATCGTCCAGATATTGCAGCCGGTGCTCCAGATTGCGCAGGAAGGCATAGGCTTCTTGCAATTCTTCTACGGCGGCGGGTTCCAGCAGGCGCAGTTCGGCCAGGCGATTGAGCGTGGCGCGGGTGCTGCGCAATTGCAGGCTTTTGTCGCGGCCACCGCGGATCAGCTGAAATACCTGGGCGATGAACTCCACTTCGCGGATGCCGCCAGGTCCCAGCTTGATATTGTCGGCCATGTCGCGGCGAGCCACTTCGCGGCGGATCTGGGCGTGCAGTTCCCGCATGGCGCCATAGGCGTTGTAGTCCAGGTATTTGCGATAGACGAAAGGACGCACCATGTCGGCCAGGCCGGTGGTGTCGCCAGTCAGTGCCTTGGCCTTGATCCAGGCGTAGCGCTCCCATTCGCGTCCCTGGGTGAGCAGGTAGTTTTCCAGCGCGGCAAAGCTCATCACCAGTGGGCCGGAATCGCCATAGGGCCGCAAGCGCATGTCGACGCGGAACACCTGGCCATCCAGCGTGACATCATTGATCAGGCTGATGATTTTCTTGCCGACCTGGCTAAAGTACTCGTGGTTGCTGATCTTGCGCGGGCCGCTGGTTTCGCCACCCTCGGGATAGATGAAGATCAGGTCGATGTCAGAGGAAACATTCAGCTCCCCGCCGCCCAGCTTGCCCATGCCGATCACAATCAGTTGCTGTATTTCACCGCTGTCTTCGCCGATGGGCTGGCCGTATTGCGGCAGCGAGCGACAGGCGCAGGCCAGTGATTGCAGCACGGCAAATTCGGCCAGCAGGCTGATGGTGCTGACCACTTCGTCCAGGCTGGCCAGGCCGTGATGGTCGCGGGTGATCAGGCGCGCCATGATGGCCTGACGCAGCTGACGCAGGGCGGTGGCCATGGCTTCCAGCGTATCAAGCGTGTCCCAGGCGGCAAAACCGGCCATTTCCTCGGCATCGAATGAATGGTGCAGTCGGCGGTGCAGTAGGGCCAGTTGATCGGGGCGCGCCGTCAGCAGGCGGTCCAGATAAAGTGAAAAGGCACGACTGTGGGCAATGGCATGGTCCGGGTTTGCTGGCATAATGGCGATGCGCTCGGTTTGGGTCCTGTAACGCTTCATTGTATCGGTTTGGTTCATTTGGAAAAGCCCCTGCATCTGC